>JAGWZD010000224.1 GCA_018968995.1 Bdellovibrionales bacterium | reverse complement strand
AGGGAAAGCGCGCACAGTCCGCAGCCGAGTTTCTGAGTGGCAGAACAGCCCAGAAAAAGCCTGTGGAGTGGAAAATCTAGGAATCCGCCCGGGCGAGGCCTCGCTTGCGGCAGATATCCCGACCGGATATGCTCGGCGCACCCATGAGTAAGCTTTTAATCGCCCCAAGTCTGCTGTCGGCTGATTTCTCTCGTATCCGAGATGAGGTGCTTGATGTTGAGCGCGCAGGCGCCGACTGGCTCCATCTTGATGTGATGGATGGTCATTTTGTTCCCAATCTGACCATCGGTCCCATCGTTGCTGCTGCAATTAAACCTCATACGAAGCTCCCCCTAGATTGTCACTTAATGGTTTCCGATCCAGGAAAATGGGTGGAGCCTTTTGCTAAGGCTGGAGCTTCGGTGATCACTATTCATGCTGAGGCCTCGCCTCATCTGGATCGAATTCTCCGTCAGATCCGTCAGCTGGGATGCCAGGCCGGGATTTCTTTGAATCCAGCAACTCCTTTATCGGCGATTGAGGAGGTCCTAGGAATCGTTGATTTGGTTCTGGTGATGAGCGTGAATCCAGGATTTGGAGGCCAGAAGTTCATCGATAGCTCTTTAGATAAGGTGGCGAAGCTGTCCTCGATTCGTCGAGATATAGGAGCAAAGTTTCTCATTGAAGTCGATGGTGGTGTAAGCGCTTCAAACTCCAAGGCCCTACATAGCGCAGGGGCAGATGTCTTAGTCGCAGGCTCTGCCATTTTCAAAGAGACGGACCGAGCTAAGGCGATCACAGCTTTAAGGTGAGATGATGATGAAGTTTAAGCCGCTAGTTCTTGGAAAATCAGATCTTCGACTGGAAGACGTTGAACAGGTGGCCGTTCATGGCAGGAAAGTCTCCCTCTCTAGCTCAGCTCGAAAAAAGATTCATACCGCTCATAAATTCATGCTGAGCCAAATCCGCTCAGGTGAGGTGCTTTACGGTATTAATACGGGCTTCGGTCTCCTGTCAGATGTTCGCATTGAGGACGAGGAGATCGAGCAGCTTCAGGTGAATCTCATTCGATCGCATGCTGTCGGCATAGGACCATATTTGAATGACTCTCAGGTACGAGCAATGCTCTTACTGCGTGCCTGGAATCTTTGTATGGGTCATTCCGGAGTTTCGGTTCGAACCGTTGAGCTGATTTTAGATTTTTTAAATCATGGAATTCATCCCTCAGTTCCCGAGCAAGGGTCCGTGGGGGCTAGCGGCGATCTGGCACCTCTCTCTCATCTGGCATTGCCGTTAATTGGGGAAGGGACAGTAAGTTACCGTGGAAAGTTGATGTCAGGAGCAAAGGCCTTAAAAGCGGCAGGTCTTCGACCCCTCAAGCTAGGGCCAAAAGAAGGGCTTGCGCTGATTAACGGGACTCAGTTCATGACCGCTATTGGCACCTTGGCATTACTTGATGCTGAGCATCTGTGCGATTTCGCCGACGCCGCTGGTGCGATGACCGTGGAGGCTATGAGGGGAACAGAGACCGCTTTTGAGCCAGAGATTCATTCGGTGAGGTCTCATCCTGGACAAGTGCAGACGGCCAAAAATCTTCGATTTCTCCTCACTCATGGAGGGAAAAGTGAAATTTCTCAAAGCCATGAGGGGTGCGGCAAAGTACAGGATCCATATTCTCTGCGTTGCATTCCTCAAGTGCATGGGGCTTCACGCGATGCGCTTTCGTTCGTTCGCGGAGTTCTTGAGAGAGAAGTAAACTCTGTGACTGATAACCCGCTGATTTTTCCTGAAGCCAAAAAAATTCTCAGTGGTGGAAACTTTCACGGACAAATTGTTGCCATTGCTATGGATCTAATGGCCATTGCTATGGCTGAGATTGCAAGTATCTCCGAACAGCGAATCGAAAAGCTCGTAAATCCAGCTCTCTCTGGCCTGCCCGCGTTTCTTATTAAAAAGGGTGGGGTCAACAGTGGATTCATGATCATTCAGGTGGCAGCGGCGAGCATAGTTTCTGAGAATAAAACGCTTTGCCATCCTGCTAGCGTCGATTCGATTCCTACTTCGGCGGATAAGGAAGATCACGTTAGTATGGGAGCGTGGGCAGCGCGCAAGGCGTTTAAAGTGCTTGAAAACACTAGGCGTGTACTTGCGATGGAAATTTTAAGTGCTGCACAGGGAGTTGATTTGCTTAGGCCCCTACGATCCACCAAATCAATCGAGAAGGTGCACTCGATGGTCCGTCGCCTAGCCACTTATGCCGAGCAGGACCGATCGTACCACAACGATCTTGTTCGACTCGAAGAGCTTTTAGCATCGAGTGAGTTCAAAAAATTCTTAAAAGATATTTTTGCTCCATCTAGAAAGTCCAAAAAAGGGAAGTTCAATCGATGAACTCTTTAAAACCGATCGTAAGGGCCGCACGTGGATCTGAGATCTCGTGCAAGGGTTGGCAACAAGAAGCCGCTCTTCGAATGCTGATGAACAATCTAGACCCAGAGGTTGCCGAACGACCTGAAGACTTGGTGGTTTACGGTGGTATTGGAAAAGCTGCAAGAAATTGGGATTCTTATCACGCCATTGTAAATTGTCTCAGGAATCTGGAGTCGAATCAGACCCTTTTGATTCAAAGTGGCAAACCTGTTGCGGTGATGCCGTCTCATGATCTCGCCCCAAGAGTGATTTTAGTGAACAGTGTTTTGGTTCCGAAATGGGCTAACTGGGAGCATTTTCGAGAGCTCGAGGACCGCGGGCTCATGATGTATGGGCAGATGACTGCTGGATCTTGGATCTACATCGGCACACAGGGTATTGTTCAGGGCACTTACGAAACCTTTGCCGAAGCTGGGCGGCAGCACTTTGGAGGCAGTCTCGCGGGGCGGGTCATTCTGACAGCAGGGCTGGGTGGAATGGGAGGCGCACAGCCTTTGGCTGCATCTATGGCTGGAGCTGTGTCCCTGAACATTGAGGTTGATCCGATTCGAATTCAGCGACGAATTGAGACACGCTACCTGGATGAGGTGGCAGAGAGCCTTGAGGACGCGCTCAGAAGGGTAGAGGCGGCAAAAAAATCCAAGAAGGGGTTGAGCATCGGCTTGCTCGGTAATGCTGCTGAAGTGCACTGGGAGCTATTAAGGCGCGGATTCTCACCAGATATGGTGACCGATCAAACCAGCGCTCACGACGAACTGAATGGCTATATTCCGCACGGACTTTCGCTCGAGGCAGCGCTAGATCTAAGAAAAAGAGACCCCAAGGCTTATGTTGAGCGTTCTATGGCCAGCATGGCTCATCATGTGGAAGCGATGCTTGAGTTTCAAAAACGAGGGGCACACGTCTTCGACTACGGAAATAATATCCGTGGGCAGGCACTCAAGCACGGATTGAAGAATGCGTTCGACTTTAAGGGATTCGTACCACTTTATATTCGTCCGCAGTTTTGCGAAGGGCGAGGACCATTTCGGTGGGCAGCACTCTCAGGAAATCCTGAAGACATTCGGGTCACCGATCGTGCTATCTGCGAGCTTTTTCCTGAAGATCAGGGGTTACAACAATGGATCGGAATGGCTGAAAAGAGGATCTCCTTTCAGGGTCTTCCTGCGCGAATTTGCTGGCTAGGGTATGGTCAAAGGGAAAAAGCGGGTCTCTTATTCAATGAGTTGGTCCGCTCTGGAAAAGTGAAGGCGCCCATCGTGATTGGTCGTGATCATTTAGATTGCGGCTCGGTTGCTTCGCCCAATCGAGAGACCGAAGGCATGAAGGATGGCTCGGACGCAGTTGGCGACTGGCCTATTCTGAATGCCTTGATCAATGCCGTAAATGGGGCTTCCTGGGTTAGTCTTCACCATGGAGGAGGTGTAGGTATGGGGTACTCGCTACACTCCGGAATGGTGGTAGTTGCAGACGGCACAAAGGACGCCGACTGGCGTTTGACCCGAGTTTTGAACTCGGACTGCGGAATGGGGATCGTTCGTCATGCCGATGCGGGCTACGAGATTTCAAGACAAATCGGTCGCTCTAAATTTCAGGAGCGCGGTGGTTTCATCCCGATGATCTGACTCGGCGCCGGAGATTGCACCGTGAGCTGAGGTGCTTTCTAAGTCTATTTCGATTATTTTAATCCTGCTGAGCATCCTCTCAGCAGACTCAGCAGGAGCTACAGATCGAGCCCCGCTCGAAGCACAAGCCCCCTGGCTGA
>JAGWZD010000223.1 GCA_018968995.1 Bdellovibrionales bacterium | reverse complement strand
GAAATTTGGTCACTAGTCGGATCAATAGCTAAGGCGCGTTTGTAATGATGTTCTGACTTCTCAAAGCGCTGAGCGCGCATCCAGCAGTTTCCAGAGGCCTTATGAATTTCAAATCGTACTTTTGGGTCGAGATTTCGGATGTTCAGCGATCTTTCTAGTGCATCCGCCGCCGCCGCATCGTTTTTTGATCGAATCTCGAGGCTAGCCAAACATCGGTAAGCATCCAGGTGAGGTTCGTAGGCGATAGCATCTTGGAAACATCGACGCGCTCGCTCGATGTTTCCTTCGATTTCATAGGTTCTACCCATGCTTCGCAAGGCCCACCCAACCAACTCGCCATTTTGAATCATGGCGAGCAGAATGTTTCTTGCTAAGGCGTAGTCCCCGGCAGAGATCAAAAGCTCTGCACTAGCTCGCAGTTCTTGAATGTCCGAGGAAGACGGACGTTCTTCATTTTGGGTTAAGGAACTCTTTGATCCAATGAGGGTCTCTGAATCAATTTGTCCCAGTAGCTCATCCACAGTGAGATTTTTGCTGAAATCGATATTCATAAAGTCTGGTCCAGCCCTTCGCCTTGATCCGGGATCCACTGGCTCTTAAACTTGGATAGTCTATCCTTGAGCCGCGCCTGGTCGTTCATTTCTCGAGCTAAATTCAGTCTCGAGGTTTCAAGAAACTGAGAGATTTTTACATCGATGGCCTCAATCATCAGGGCCAGCTGTTGGTGTTCGACCAGTATGGTTTTCACACCTGGATGAGTGTTGAAAAAGGGTGGAACCCCGTTAATCAACGAAATGATCTTCGTGTCGATCAGTTCAAGGACTTGAAAAAGGTCAGACCTTTTCTGGTCAAAGTTTGTGATGAGATCAAAGTTGACCGCTGGAGTCGCTTCCACGGAACTCAAAAAGTTCCGGGAGAGATCCACGATCTGCGCGAGGCAGCGCGTTTTGCCCTGAAGTAGGGCGTGAACGTCTTGTTGCACATCCATATGCAATTCCGTACGTCGATTCTCTTAGCCCGACGTTCCGGTCGAGCCGTTATTTTGAGACTGTCCACGGTTGACCTGGTCCACAGCCACCCGCCAGCCCTCTAGGAGAGTCTCCAACAGTTTTTGGACTTGTTGCAATGGCTCTTTTTGATTTTCGATATTTGCTTTGACGAGCTGCTCCCCCATGAACATGTAGAGTCGCTCCAGATTTTTGGCAATTTCACCGCCGCTTTCGAAGTCGAGGGTATTATTGAGCTCATTGATGATGTCATGAGCCTTAACAATGGCGGTGCCCTTTCCAGGGATATCTTTACGTTCAATGCAATCTGACGCTTTTTTGACGTTTCGGATGGCGGCTTCATAAAGCATGATCAGAATCTGTCCCCGGTTCGCAGTCTTTACCGAGGTCTGTTTGTATTGATTTGTTCCGTAGTTGGTTGCCATTTGCTCTTCCTCTCTCAGGTCAAAACCGTTCCAATCATCCGCCTAAAAGCTGCCCAATCATGCTTCCTCCGCCCCCTCCGCCGAGGGTGGCCGAGAGATATTGTCCTTGGCGTTGCATGTTCGAAAGAGTGCCTTGAAGTCTAGAAAACTGATCGGTGATGGTCTGGACGCGTCTTTCAATATTCCGAGATTTGAAATCGATCTGATTGTCTATTTCTTTAATTCTTTGGCGCATTCCGGATTCTCGGTTTGCCAGAATTCCCGACCCACTTCGAGTGTAGCCATCGAAGGCTTTCGAAAGCATTTGTCCGAAACCGTTGGGACCAGTGATGGCTTGACCGATTCCATCAAAGTCACGTTCTAAAGCTTTTTTAAATTTATCTTCTTTGAAGGTGAGTAGGCCGGTCTTCTCAAACTCAACTCCCAGTTCGCTCATTTGGTAGGACCGTACTAGCTCTCCAGACTCATTCAGAACAGGAAGTCTGTTATGAACCAGATTTCTGATCTGAAACTCGATATTCTGGAGAGAGGTATCTCCAGCAAATGTAGAACGGGTATCCGAGCTTTGGTCGATTTGATTCTGCTTGTTGATGAACTCTAAAACCTTATTGAGCTCATCAACTAGTCCTTTAACCTTACCTGAAACTTTATTGTAGTCCTCGCTAACGGTCATGGTGAACGAAGTGCCCGGTTTAGCAGCCTTAAGTTCCACGCTAACGCCAGTGAGGAAATCGGGCACCTGATTTCCCCCTGTTTCGATCTCAAAACCATTGAGTTTGATGAGTGCGTTTTGTGCGTCGTGATTTTCTTCGACGTAAAAGTCCTGGGCGCCATCCAGAAAGTAAAATTGAGGAAAAGTGATTGAATTATCGGCGCCGTCTTTTTTCGCCGATATCAAAAGGCGCCAAGGTTTATCTGGATCAGTTCCATCTTTAATCACAGAAGCTTTCACTGGCGAATCGATCTCGCTATTAATCAACGCCGCGACGCCTTTAAGGCTGGAGTTCTTCTCTTCAACTAGAATCTCGCGAGAGTCGCCATTTTCGAACTTCATTCGAATGTAACCCATTCCTAAAGCTGGAGAGTCTGGATCCTCCATTGCATTTGAAATAATAGAGCTACGCTCTGCGAGCTCGAGTACTTCAAGTTGATAGGTTCCGGGTTCGGCTTTGTCTTTATCCAGAGAGACATTCATCAGGCTGGTGCCATCGCCAAGTTCAGCCTTGAGCTCTCGAAATTTACGAAGGCTGGTGAAGTCACCAAGCGCCTTCGTAATGCCAGCGAAACGACCCTTGAAGTCTTGAAAGAGTTTTAGACGTGCTTCTTCATTCGCTTTTCGCGACTCGAGCGCTTTAATAGGCTGCTTCTCAGCCTCAACCATGGCCTGGACGGCCTGTTTAAATTGTCCTCCCCCGACGGGGTCAAAACGCAAGCCCATGCTCCCCATAGTATCCTATGCAGAGGAGCCATCATTCAATCGGCAGAGGTTGCCGCTTTACCGTGAGATGCAGACGAGGTTGGAGTCCACTCCACCACCTCGGAGTCTCGTATCGTGAGAGGACGGAGTTCTCGAATCCAGACTCCGTTGGAAACGGAAATTTTTCCAGTAACGCTCGGAACGTCACGAATTTGACGAATCGCCACCGCAAGCTTCGAGCGGTCCACAGCGGAGCCCCGAGACTCTGCGGAGATCAGTCGACCGAGATTTAAAGCTGAGTCAAAAACCACCGCCTCGAAGCTCGAGGCCTCGATACCGAAAGTGCCCTTAAACTTCGCTGAGAAATCGCGCACGCTAGGTGCCGCAGCAAGGGGGAAATAGGCATCCATGAAAATGACTCCATTGGCCGCTTTCTGCGCGCGCTGAATGAAGTCACTCGAATTCCAGGTGGATAGTCCAAGAAACTGAATCTGATCAATATCTCGGTAAGTGAACGTTGGTAGTGCAAAACTTGCAGTCTTTGGTTCATCCGCAATAAAAACGGCATCAAAGTTTACAACGGGAGGCAGGTTAAAAAACTTCTCCGTTTTTCGCGTCTTCTTTTTGATCTGATTTTGATCTCTTTCCTCAGCTAGGGTCTTCAGTTCGCGTTGCCGAGAATCAGAATAAAAAAGACCAGCGAGTCGATCCACCGACTTCCGAAAATCAGTTTCTCCTGATTCATAGGTCTCATAGGCCGTCACGGTTCCACCGAGTTGGTCAACGGCGTTCCAGAAATGCTGGCTGTACTCAGATCCGAATTTATCCTTGGGTGCTAGAATGGCGAACCGTTTCAAGCCCATGACTTGAATGGCCTGGCGAGCAAGTTCGCGAGTTTGTAGTGCGGGCCCGATCGCCGCCTGCGAAGAGAACTCTCCTAAGTTTTCGGTCTGCTGTTGCGCTAGCGACACTAGTGGAAGCCCAAGCTCTTCAGCGCGTTGAATGATTGCGCCAGACCCCTTGCTGAGAATCGGCCCTAAGACTGCCGCGACACGGTGTTTAGAGTACAGTCGTTCCAGCGCAGCAAGTGCTGATTCAGCATCGTCTCCGGAGTCCTCGATGATGAGTTCCACTTTCTGATCCGCATTTGGCCCAAAAATTCCAAGCGCAAGAGTTGCGGATTGAATCACTTTTTGACTGACCGAAGAGAAGCGCCCCTTTAAAGGAAGTAAAAGTCCTAGGGTGGCACCTCCCGAAGTTGAGTTTTCTCTCATTTTTCTCAGTAATTGAGCAGCCTCTGGCGCAAATGGACTGTTTCCGTGACTGTCGAGGAAGACGCGAAGTCGCTCGCGAGCTTCAATAGAC
>JAGWZD010000222.1 GCA_018968995.1 Bdellovibrionales bacterium | reverse complement strand
GGTTCGAAAAGATATCCAGTCTATTTTTGCGATGGGATTTTTCGAGGACATCTCGGTATCCGCAAAAGATGTAGATTCTACTCGAGTCGATCTCATCGTCACTGTTCGTGAAAGGCCAGTCATCGCAGAGATTAGATTTGAAGGTAACGAGAAGATCTCTACTGATGATTTGAAGGAAGTTTTAAAGCTAAAAGAGTGGTCGATCCTCGATATTAATCGAGTGAAAGACGATGTCGCTTCTCTTCAGAAGCATTACGAAGAAAAAGGCTATTACCTCGCACGTGTTTCTTATCGAGTTGAGTCGATTAAGAATGAAAAAACCGATGAAGTTCGTCTCGTTTTTCAAATTCAGGATTTCGATAAGGTCGAAATCAAAAAGATCACCTTTTTAAACAATAAGCATTTTACAGACCGACAGTTAAAAAAAGTTTTCCAGGAAACCCAACAAGGCGGCACCTTTTCGTTAGGTGGGGGTGGTAACTTTAAGGATGCTGCCTTTAAGCAAGATCTACAGCGCCTGACTTATTGGTACCTTGAGCATGGTTACGTCAAATTTCGCTACGAGGCTCCAGTTATCACGGTAAGTGATGACAAGCGTTGGGTGTTCATTTCGATTTATCTTGATGAGGGCGAGCAGTACTCCATGGGCTCACAGGATTTTTCTGGAGATTTGCTTTTTCCAAAAGACGAACTCCAGGGCGAGATCTCGCTACTCAGCGGCGAGACGTTTAGTATTTCCAAGCGAAACCAAGATATTCAGAGGCTGACCGAGAAATACCAGGATCTCGGTTATGCATTTACCAACGTGGTGCCCAAGATGGCGATCCGCGACGAGACCCGAACAGTCGATCTCGACTATTCTTTTGAAAAAGGCGAACTGGTTTATTTTGGTCAAATTACGGTGGTGGGTAACTCAAAGACCCACGACAAGGTCGTGAGACGAGAGCTGAAAATTGAAGAAGGTCAGCTTTATTCGGGCTCTCGTTTGCGACAGTCGCGTGAGAATGTGGAGCGCTTAGGTTTTTTTGCGCCCGGTGAGGTGCTTTTTAACACGAGTTCACCTCGAGATAAGCCGAACGTCCTTGATCTTGAGGTTCAGGTAAAAGAGCGCTCAACCGGTACGATCACCTTGGGCGCTGGTTATGGCACAGTACAAAAATTTTTCTTCACGACTCAGGTCTCGGAAATAAATCTGGCTGGTCGTGGTCAGTCCGTGAGTCTCTCAGGGAACTACTCAGCCGACCGAGTCTCTCGAAGTGTGAATCTTGGCTTTACCGACCCCTATGCGTTCGACACTCGATGGAGTGCCGGATTTGATGTTTTTGCTGTGAACTTTCCTATTCCAAACCGCTACCTGACTCGCAAGTTGGGGTTTGATGTTCGGCTTGGTCATCCCATTGGGGAATTCACCAATCTGTATGTGACCTACAAAAATGAGGGTCTTAAAATTACTGAGATCAAAGATCCTTCGATCGATGTCTCATTAGACTCTGGTGTGCTCTCGAGCACTGTTTTTTCGGTGATCCGCGATGTTCGGAACAATCGTTTTGAGACCACAGCGGGCAACTATCAGAGTGCGTCTGTAGAGACTGCAGGGGTTCTTCTCCTGGGCGGAGACAAAACTTTTATTAAGTTAGGCCTCAATAATCGGTACTACAAACGACTCTTTGGCGATTTGGTGTTTCGAAACAGCGTGGAGTACGGGCATTTGCTACAAGCGGGTGGCCAAGGAGTTCCTCCTGCGGAGCGCTTCTTCTTGGGGGGGCCGAATAACCTAAAGGGCTACGAGTTCTTCTCAGTGGGCCCCACAAAGCCCTCGACGACCGGCGGCCAAATTCCTCAGGGCGGATTGGTGCAGATGCTGGCGTTATTTGAGCTAGAGTATCCCATCATTCGCGAGGCTGGCCTAAAGTCTGTTTTCTTTTATGACGCGGGAAACGCATTCAACGAATTTCCCGGAACTAATGGAACTCCGTTGACTATCCGTACCGATGCCGGCTTTGGAATAAGGTGGTTCTCGCCCATTGGTCCGTTAAGATTTGAATGGGGTTTTCCGTTTAAGGCTCGACCTGGAGAGAGTACAACAGTGTTCCAGTTTTTCATTGGTCCCCCGTTCTAAACCTGAGGAGGTATAAATGAGTTCCTTTTCTGTAAAAAAGATCATCTTTGGCTGGTGCGCTCTTCTTGCGATCGTAGGTCCTTTCGCTTTTGATGCAGCGGCTGAGACAGTCAAAATCGGAGTTGTGGACATGCAGCGGGCCATTCAGGGAGTGGAGTCTGGAAAGAAGGCCAAGGCTCAGCTTGAAAAAGAATTTAATGCTCGCAAGTCAGAGCTTCAAAAGGAAGAAGCGGCGATCAAAAAAATGGGCGAGGAGTTTCGTAAGCAATCTCTGGTTCTTAATGATGAGGCTCGAAGCAAAAAGCAGGCTGAGCTTCAGGAACGGGTGATGAAGTTTCAGGAGCTTACCGCTCGTTCACAGCAAGAGATCAGCCACAAGGAGCAGGAGCTTACTGTTCCAATTATCGAAAAAATTCGGAACATCATCGGCGAACTGGCTAAAAAGAAGGAATATTCGGTGATTCTAGAGAAGAACGAGAACACTGTTTTATTTAGTTTAGACAAAGACGATCTGACCGATGAAGTGATTAAGGCGTTCAATAGTGCCCAAAAAGGCTGATCACTCATGTTTTCATTGGCACAAATCCTAGAGTGGAGCGCCGGGAGATTGGTCAATGGAGAGGACTGGAAGGAAGACGCTCGAACATTTCATGTCAGCAAGCTGGCTCCACTCCGAGGTTCGTCTCGTACTGACCTAAGTTTTTTCTTTTCGAAAGACTATCAGGAGGAAATCCCTCTTGCGCAGCCAGGAGTTTTGATTACCGGCGAGGCCTTTGTTGGTCCGTTGAAAGAGTCGAGACTGCCGATTTGGTCCAGATCAGCGATTATCGCCTGTCAGGATCCTTATTTGGTCATGGCCAGGCTCTCGGCGAAATTCGCGGGGCTCGGCGAGTTCGATGAGCGTGGGTCTCTAGCACGAGGAATCCACCCTACTGCTGTAGTGCACCCGTCTGCAAGAATTGCGAGTTCGGCCTCGATTGGTCCGAATTGTGTGATCGAGCGCGGGGCGAGCATTGGAGAGAATTCAAGTTTGGTAGCAGGGGTTTTTCTTGGCGCCGGATCATCCGTTGGGGAGGACTCTATTCTGTTTCCGAACGTGACCGTATACCATCAATGTCGAATCGGAAGTCGAGTGCGGCTGCACTCCGGAGTAGTCGTAGGGTCGGATGGTTTTGGGTATGCGCCTGAGAGAGTCAACGGTAAGACAATCTCGCATCAGAAGATACATCACCTTGGGGGCGTAGTAATCGGCAACGATGTTGAGATCGGGGCCTCTACTGCGATCGATCGCGGGACTCTTGAGGATACCGTCATTGAGGATCTAGTGAAGATCGATAATCTTGTTCAGGTTGCTCACAATAGCCTGATCCGTAAGGGTGCCATCCTTTGCGGAATGTCGGGGGTAGCTGGCGGTTCAGTGGTGGGTAGATTTGCTTATCTCGGTGGAAGAGCAATCGTTATTAATAAGGCCGAAGTGGGTGATGAGTCCATGCTAGCGGCGGACTGTGTAGTGACAAAAGATGTTCCCGCAGGGGCACAGGTAGCAGGCTCGCCACACCGACCGTTGCGAGATTATCTCAAAATCCAAGCTCGTCTGGGTCGTCTGGTAGATCAGGCACGAGAAAAAAAGGGAGATGCGACATGAGTCAGCAGCGCGATCGTTATTATCTCGATATCGAAAAGATTCGAGCCTTTTTGCCACATCGGTCTCCATTTCTCCTGGTCGATCGTATCTTAGATATCCAACCCAAGGGTGATCTATCGAGATTCGATCTCTCGAATGGTGCCGATAAATTAGGCACTAAGGTGGTTGGCCTAAAGAATTTTACATTTAATGAGCCTTTTATTCCGGGTCACTTTCCTGGTTATTCAATTGTGCCTGGAGTTATTCAAATCGAGACCATGGCACAGGTGGCGAGTTTTGCGCTCTATCCATTTTTTGAGGGGCATCCCGAGATGAAAAGAGGATTTCAATGCATTCTGGTTGGAGTAGATGCAGCTCGATTTCGTCGACCCGTAATACCTGGGGATGCTCTGCGCGTAGAGGCTGAGCTGACAAAAGCGCGAGGAAAAATTTGGGGCTTTCACGTCGAAGGTTTTGTTGATGGCCAGCGTGCAGTAGAAGCAGATATTTTG
>JAGWZD010000221.1 GCA_018968995.1 Bdellovibrionales bacterium | reverse complement strand
TACTCCAAATGCAGATCTTTTTTCTTTCCTGCAAAACCCACTGTCTCAGAAAGGCCTAGTTCTTGGTTTTACCCAAGGGGCAACCAGAACCATTTCAGTAGGCGGACAAAGTATTACGGTGTCGAGTGTTCAGGGCTTGGTCAAGGCCCTGCAGACCAACAATTACGCCAACGTTCTTGCTACACCACAGATTCTGACTCTTGATAATACCGAAGCAACTTTCGAAAGTGCTGAAAAAATACCTGTTCCCACTGTGACGGCAATTCAAGGATCGACTAGTACATCGGTGACAAAAGAGTCTGTCTCTCTTTCTATCAAGATCAAACCGCAGATCAATAAACTGTCGAACTTTGTAAAACTCGATGTGACTACCAAGCTAGCCGATATCAGCAACCGCGAACTCCCGGCTCAGGTTCAGCAGCTCGCTTTTGCAACTACAGAGCGCAATGCACAGACGGCTGTAGTCGTTGCGGACGGCGACACTGTGGTTCTGGGAGGGCTTATCCGAGATAAGATGAATGAGCAGGTATCGAAAGTGCCTCTACTAGGCGACATTCCCCTGCTCGGCTGGCTGTTCCGCTCAAAAAGCAGCGCCACCGAAAAAACCAATCTGCTGATCTTTATGACTCCCCATATTGTTCGACAATATGAAAAGGTACGAGCGCTTCTAGACAGAAAGCTTAAAGAACGCGACGACTTTATTGAGCGACAAGCAGGTGGACGAGACAATTTACGTAGCTATCGCGATGACATGATTCGTCGGCTGCCTGATATCAATGACATCACGGCCTACAAGCCAAAGACAGCAGAGACGATTGACACGGACTCCGAAGAACAGGCAAATGAGCCAAAGGTCGAAAGTCCGTTTACAGGTGGGCCGGAAGCCAAAAAATCGGGGAATCCATGAACGATTCAACGCGACTAATTATCACGCGGGCGGCGGCTTCTGCTCCGCCGCCCGCTCCATCGAAAGAGCCGGAAAAGATCGGTCAAATTCTGCTCAAGCATACTTCTCTTACCCAAGAGCAGCTTGACGAGGCACTACGAATTCAAAAGGCTGAAGGTGGCCTGCTCGGGGAGATCCTAGTTCGTAGAAACATGATCGTTCCCCATGAGCTCATGCGCGCCTTGTGCACGCAGCTCAGCATCTCTTTCGTTGAAGACTTAAAGCCAAATGATATCGATATCAGTTTGATCAAGGATATCCCCATCAACTACGCCAAGACCAAAGAGGTCATGCCACTGGCACTTGAAAATGGTGTACTTCGGGTTGCTGTTTCAGATCCGTTCAATGAGTCCATTCAAGAGGATCTTCAAGTACTCACTGGGCATACAGTGGCCCTTTCAGTAAGTACCTCCATGCGAATCCAGGAGGCGATTAACCGTGTGTATGAACGCAGCTCGTCTAACATCGTAGAGAAGCTCGAGGAAAGCTTTGAAGAGACTTACGACCTTGAAGGCCCGATGGACATTCTTGAGGCCACCGAGGATGACGCTCCGGTCATTAAGTTTGTTAACTCCATATTATTTGGCGCAGTCAAGGAGAAGGCTTCCGATATTCACATAGAGCCGTTTGAAAAAGATTTCGTCGTTCGGTTTCGAGTCGATGGAGTTTTAAAAGATAAAATTCGGCAACCCAAGCGAGCCCATGCTGCCATTGCATCGAGAATCAAAGTGATGGGGCAGCTGGACATCGCCGAAAAGCGCCTCCCGCAAGACGGAAGAATCAAGATTAAAATGGCAGGAAAAGATGTAGATTTACGCTTGTCTACGGTTCCCACGAATTTCGGCGAGCGAATCGTAATGCGTATTCTCGAGCAAGCGAGCACCGTACTCGAGCTTGAGCAGCTGGGCTTTTCTGCTCGAAGCTGCTCGATGATTGAGAAACTCATTTTCAGAAAATACGGAATTATCCTTGTCACGGGACCTACGGGTAGTGGTAAGTCGACGACCCTCTCGGCCTGCCTAGTGAAGCTCAATAATCCAGAGCGTAATATTATGACAGTAGAGGATCCGATTGAATATCAGATTCCTGGCATCAATCAGGTTCAAGTGAATACCAAAATTGAGCTCACGTTCGCACGAGCATTGCGCGCTTTCTTGCGGCAAAACCCGGATATCATCATGGTTGGCGAAATCCGCGATAAGGAAACAGCAGAAATTGCTATCAATGCGTCACTCACTGGACATTTGGTGTTATCGACACTTCACACCAACGACGCAGCTGGAGCGGCCACCCGTTTGATAGATATGGGAGTGGAACCTTTTCTCGTTGCAAGTTCGGTTCTCGGCATCATTGCTCAACGGCTGATTAGAAAAGTTTGTGTAAAATGCCGTGAGCCGCATACCCTATCTGACTTTGAAATGCAGGAGCTTGGGATTACGGCGGTTCCTGCTGACTCTACTGTCTTTCGTGCGGTAGGGTGCCCTTCTTGCTCGCACACTGGATACTCTGGCCGTACAGTCATTCATGAACTACTGATGATTGATGACGCAATTCGCAGCCTGATCATTAGAAATAGCGATTCTAATTCTATCAAAAAGAAAGCCATCGAGTCGGGAATGCTGACGCTTCGAGAAGACGGCGTCATCAAGGTGCTCTGCGGATTTACCACCGTCGATGAACTAATGCGTGCCACCCATGCGGAAAGCTAAAGGAACACGCTAAATGGCGCCCATTTTTGACTTCAAAGCGTTCTCTACAGACGGAAAGGCTCAGAAAGGAATCATTGAGGCCGAAACCTCAAAGGTAGCCCGTCAGAAGCTCAAAAAACAGGGCCTCATGGTGACCGAGATCACCGAGAAAAGCGTCTCGAAGCCCTCTGCCGCGCGGGCTATCCCTTTTTTTGGTGGCAAGGTTCCCGCCAATGAAGTCGCATTGATGACCCGCCAACTAGCAAGTTTAGTGAAGGCAAACATACCATTAGTTGAAGCCCTCAATGCCTTAGTCGAACAGACCGAGATCGAAGTTCTTAAAGTTGTCCTAGAAAAAGTACGGCAGGACGTTAACGAAGGCTCGAGTCTAGCAAAAGCGCTAGCACTTCATCCGAAAATTTTTGACAATATTTTTGTGAATATGGTCGAGGCAGGTGAAAGCTCTGGCACTCTAAGCCAGGTTTTGCTTCGACTTGCGGACTTGAAGGAAGCGCAAATGCGTCTTCGCGGAAAAATCGTCGCTGGTACAACCTATCCTATGTTGATGATGGGTCTAGCAGTAGTCATGATGATTGGAATTTTTACATTTCTGATTCCTAAGTTGACTAAAATTTTTGAGTCGATGAACAAACCCCTACCGCCGATCACGAAAGCGCTACTCTCGTTCAGCGGATTTATCACCGATTGGTGGTTTCTCATTTTGTTTGTTACTGTGGTCGGCGGTATTTTTTTCAGAAACTACACGAACTCAGAATTAGGCCGTCCCAAGTGGGACGCTTTCAAACTTCGATCTCCCGTATTCGGAAAGCTCATACGAATGATCGCTATGACCCGTTTCGCGAGTACTATGGGCACCTTGCTTGAGAGTGGCGTTCCCATTTTAACTGCAATGAATATAGCAAAAAACCTGGTAGGAAATGCCCCGATATCCAATGCCATCAACAGGGCTCGAGAGAATATTACCGAAGGGCAATCAATCGCCGAACCACTTCGGCGAAGCGGCGAGTTCTTCCCGGTTGTGATTCACATGATCTCTATTGGTGAAAAGACTGGAGAACTGCCAAGCATGCTAAAGAGCATAGCTGACACTTACGAAGATCAGGTGAAAGTTGAGATTGAAAAAATGACCGCAAAAATTGAACCGATCATGATCGTTGGGATGGGAATCGTGGTAGCTTTCATCGTTTTTGCTGTTTTTATACCGATGATGGACATAAGCGCGATCCAATAATTTTAATTAACACTAAGAGAGGAACGACAAGATGCAAGAGACAAAGATTAACCTAAGAATCAATCAGGCTGGATTCACTTTGACAGAGATGCTGATTGTGGTTGCACTCATCGGACTTGTGGCAACCTTTGTCGGTGGAAACTTGATTGGAAAATTCAACACTGCCAAGGTCGACTCTACCAAAATTCAAATGAAAAACCTGGGCGTCATTTTAGATGACTTTAACCGAGTGTGTGGATTTTATCCCACCACAGACCAGGGGCTCGACGCACTGATTAAGCCGCCAGCAGGACGAGAGTGTAAAAACTACGATCCATCGGGCTTCATTAAAGGCGGCAAAATTCCAAAGGACGCTTGGGGTAATGATTTT
>JAGWZD010000220.1 GCA_018968995.1 Bdellovibrionales bacterium | reverse complement strand
CACCTCGATTTTCTGTGGATTCCAGAAGGAGAGAAAGCCGAGGTCAAGTTTCAGAACGGACAGATCATTCGTCTGACTGAGAAGACCTTGATGGTCGTGAAGCTACCTTTTAACCCTTCAACTGCCACGGATAACGCCGCCCAACTAATTCGTGGCAGTTACTTTATTAGCAACTCCACTGAGCAAAAATTAGCCCCAGACTTTTGGTCGAGATTAGCTGAAGTCCCTCAACAATCTGCCGTTGGAGCAGACTCTGAGAAAAATATCGACGAGGCGTCAAACCCAGAGGGCGCTCAAAAAGCCCAGATTTCTGGTCCGTTTTCCCCGTCTCAAAACCTCATTCTTTACCGAGACGGTCAGAATAATAAGTCAATGAACTTTTCATTTCCTACTGAACTGAGTGGAACACTCATTATCCGGAACCTCAGCAAGGATTCTACTGAGATGGTTCCCCTTCAAAAATTGCGCTCGGTAGAATATCCGCTCTACAATGGAAGCCAGTATCGCTGGCAAGTGATTAATGCTGAAAAACAGACTATTCTCGGACCGTACGAGTTTGAACTGCGAGCCTTTACTCCTGAGATCATGAAGAAAATTCAAACGCTTCCGCCCGAAGAGCAAAAGCGAATTCAGGTCGAGATCCTCGGAAAATAAAACGAGATCTCTCTAATTGATTGAGGGGCTCGGACTATTGGATTCCGAACGGATCAAAGGATCCTTAAGAAACGTCTGAGAAACAGGCGCCTTACCAAGCAGAGTGAGCAATACCTGCTTCTGCTGCTCGAGATTGATCAATAGCTTCTTCGACTGCAAGGTCGCAGTAGGGCTAAGCGAGCCCGATTGAATCTTCGATCGAATCAAATCAATTTGCTTTTGCTTTACCGAAAGAAGGGCCTGAATCGGCTGATTTTTCGAAAGCTTATGGTTTTCTTCTGAAAGAGAGCCCACTCGGTCCTGCAACTCAGGAATCTGATCCAACTCTTTTCTCAGCTGATGAATCTGATTCTGCTGCTGAGCCGCCTCTTCTGCTCGAGCCTTACGCTCTTGTATCACTGCGACTTCAGCCTCAATCGTTGCTTGCTGAACCCTCTTTTGAAGGCGCGTCTGCTCTTGGATATAGTCCTGACGTTGCTGAGCGGCAGCTTCCTTTGCTTCATGAGCTAGCTCTTTTAACTTCTGCTGATGTTCGGCCTTCTCCTCATGACGAATTTTCTGTTCTCGGGCCACTGCCAGCTGAGCCTCGAGATTGATTTGCTGAAGTTTCTGCTGGTGACGAATTTGCTCTTCAGCTCGACTCTGTCGCTCTTGCGCTAGAGCTTGCTCCATTTCCAGCCTCAACTGGTCTAGCTTCTGCTGATAGCGAATTTGCTCTTCAGCTCGACTCTGTCGCTCTTGCGCTAGAGCCTGTTCCGACTCAAGCTTCAACTGGTCAAGCTTCTGCTGATGGCGAATTCGGTCTTCGGCACGATCCTGTCGCTCCCGGGTCAGGATTGACTGAGAGTCCAAAACCATCTGATTCCGATTTTCGATCTGGTTTTGATAACGGATGACGCAGGTATCAATATAGGACCGTAGTTCTTTTGAATACCTATTTGACTCATGAAGTTCTTTAATCTGAGTCGAGCGCTCAGTGAGAAGACGCTGCTGCTCGCGTCGAAGAGAGGCTATTTCAGTTTGGCCCTCCATATTGGCTTGGTTGAGCTGCTGACGTTCTTCCCTCAAACCTTGAATCATCTGTTTGGCGAGGTGGATTTGCTGAAAAGCTTGTTTTAATCGCTCATTCAGCTCTGATGCCGAGTTTTTGGAACTCAAAAGCTCTTCACTGAGCGCTTTGTTTTGGCGATTCATTTCTTCGGTGGCCTGAGAGAATTTTAGCCGGAGACTTCGCAATTCCGTTTCTAAAAGACGAATCTTTTCATGGGCAGTCTGAATCGACTCTTGCGCACGATGACCTTGCTCTTGTGACTGCTTCAGGGCTGCTACCGATTGATTCTTTTGCTCGATCGCACGTGACTGTTCTTCTTGCGCTTTCTGAAGAGAAGTGGCTAACGATCGCTTCTGATCTTGAAGCTGAGCGAGTTCCGCGCGTAGCGCTACGAGCTCCTGAATCGACTGAGCAAAAAGGCTCTCCAGCCCCCCACTTTGCGGAGGGTTGTTTTGGGTAGACAGCCTGAGGTGACCCAGAACCTGACCTAGACTTCCGGCATTCCGATTCATGGAAAGCTCCTTAAATAACAGTGTCAGTCCGCCACCCTAGCTCGTCAATCGGCTGAAAATGCCGATTAAGAATGGGGCTCAAAATTCCGATAGGTTTTCAGGATGACTTCTATCGAAGTAAAAAACCGCGTTCTGGAATGGATGGCTAAGCGCCCTGATGCCGCAAAAAGGGCCGTATCGAAGCTGCTGCTCTCGAATGAAGGCACCGTGGGACTCGCTAGGCTCATGCGCCTGATCGGCCTGGATGAGGCGTGGCAGCTTTTTGACTTCCTATCTCCTGAAAGCAGAACGATTTTAGAGCACCATGTCCGTCAAACTTTTGATCAGGACGGCGCCTTCGCAGTTCAGGGGGCCGAAGCGCCGCTTCTTCGATTATTGGACACCTTTGAACGAGAAGCGCTCGAGCGCGAGAGTGCTTCAGGTTCTCCGTTTTGGTTTATCTCCAGCTGGAGTGCCGAGCAACTGACACGCTCGGTGCGGGGAATCTCGGGTCAGGAATTGGCGCTTCTTGCGCACTTCTCCGACTCTGCAGCAACACGCACAATTCTCTCCGTTTTGGATACTGCAAATCGTGCGGCCCTTCTTTTAGCAAAAGGACGATTAACACGTCTTCCGCCGACAGCTCTGGAAAGCGCTGCCATTCAGCTTGCAGAAAAAATGCTGGCTCGCGATCGAAAAGAAAAGGATCACGAGAAGCAGACTGTTTCCGCTCTGGATCGACGAGGGTTGGATGGCATCACCTCTGAAGAACGGACTCCCGAGGCTCAGGTGTGGCAGGAGCTGATTCAGGAAAGCTTAGGAGACCGTCCCTCGCCCCAGTCTTTAGCTCTGGTCTCCAAGCTCGAGCGGCTGCAGCAACAACAAGCTCAACTCGAGACCGAGTGGGAATGGGATTCTCTTGCAGAGAACTCGATAAGCACAGGGAGCCCACGCAACCTATCGAAATTACAGAATTAAATATTTATAAATGGTGATTGTTGAGTGTTTTGGTCGTGTTAAGATTCGGGGATGGATTTGGTGGTGAAAAATTTCAATTTTCTCCGCCCCAACAGAGGGTGCGAGATGCAACTTCCAACCCAGAATCTTTCACAGAATCTGGGGAGGGGCCTACTGGCTCTTGCACTCGCTTTAGCCGCCACTGGGTGCTTTCAAACCCAAGGCAATGAAGAACTCAAAAATGGCGGCCTCGGGATTCGACTCCAGCCCGTCACCTCAAAAAGTGTCATCAGTGTACCTGGAAAAGAAATCAAACTATCCGCAAAAATTATTGACCCGGAGAACCTCCAAGGACTCGAAGGGATTTCAATCGATTTCAAACAGCTCTCTGAAGACGGCTCGAAAATGTCCTGTCAGGGGGAACCTTTATCGACCTGCACACTCACCTCAGGCGCCTCTGGTTTGGCGAGTGTCTTGGTTCAACCTGCGCCCGATAATCCTGATGAGGCCTTAAAGAAAAGCTCTTTTGAGTCCACCATTTCGGGAACCAAAACCTCCATCACTTTCACGGTGGAAGTCAATCGTAAGCCAACGAATCTCGAACTGAGATCCAGCATTGGAGAAAACCTGACCCTGCAGATGAGTCCGGACCTCAAAGATACCCCAATTGGAACTTTTTTGACTTCGGACCCAAACACGGACGATCAATTTATCTATTCCCTGGTGCCGGGTGAAGGCGATTCAGACAACTCTAGCGTTCTGATCCGAGGAAACACTTTGATCCTGAAAGCTTCGAGCCTCGCTTGTGAAAAAAATTACTCTGTTCGTATTCGAAGCACTGACCTAGGCGGCATGGGTGGCGTCGAGGAAAACTGGATTGAAAAAGTATTTACATTTTCTGTGATCAGTAAAAACCCAACGAATGTTCTGTTGAGTTCCGAATCTCTCCCGGAAAATAATCCGCTAGGAGAACTGGTCGCGCAGCTGACCAGCCAAGACCCGAATTTCTCTGGAAATTTTAGCTACAGTTTGGTGCCTGGAACTGGAGATGCGGATAACTCAAAATTCACCGTGGCTGGCTCGGCTCTGAAAACTGCAGTGGCAAACCTCGATTACGA
>JAGWZD010000219.1 GCA_018968995.1 Bdellovibrionales bacterium | reverse complement strand
GCGCCCTGAATGAGGCTTTTTCAGACTTCTTTGGTGTCGTGATCGCAGCCCGCCACCGTGATTCAGATCCTGACTGGGCGGTAGGAAAAGAAATTTTCATCAATGATCGGAAACTGATCGGACTCCGGAACTTAAAGGATCCTGCCTCTGTCATGGCGAGAATTCGTGACGATGAAGGTAAAGTGGTGGTGAGGCCCTACCCAGCCCACGTTAAGGATCAATTCAAGACTCAAAATCCCTGCGGGCCTCAAAACGATCGCTGCTTTGTACATACCAACTCCATGATTCCTGGACACGCGATGTATTTGATTGCTGAAGCAATAGGACTCGATGACGCCGAGAGGTTGTTGTACCTGACTCTCACTCAATACCTTACAAAGACATCGACTTTCAAAATCTTCAGAACTCAAACTCTGAAAGCGTGTCGACAGCTCTTCCCCTCTCCAGAGTGCACCAAGGTACGAAAAGCCTTTGCAGAAGTAGGCCTATAAGGTCTTGAGAGCAGAGCCGAGAAAATCTAGTGAAGCTCTTTGGGATCGAACTTTTGAACAATCTCTACGAGTTGACGTTCTAATTCCTCGTCGGACTCAAAAACATCATCAATGTGAGAAGAACGCATCAGGTAGGCCACGATCGATTCAGCAATCGTCTTCAAGGGCCTCTGAAAATAAAACCCGTTCAAAACATCATCACCCAATCCAGCCTTCACCAGTGCCTTGGCTGCTTTGAACTGATCTGACTCTGTAAATGAGGTTTCCTGAAGCTGCTCGGCCTTTGCTCCCATTTTCGCCAAAGCACGTTCGCGGATGTCTTGTTCAGAGACAATATAAGGACCGACCAAATCAAAAAGCTCATCTTGAACGATCGATCGAAGCCGCGCTGGGAAAGTGATCGCCTTGCGATTCTCCAAGCGGTTGATAATGCTCTTGCACAACAGCCGGATGGTTTCGCGATTCGTTGACATGGTCAGTTGGCCCTCTGCATCCAGTCTAGCTCAGCAAAACTCCAGTCACGAACTTTTTTTACGAATTCGTGAAAGAAATCGTGACTGGAGTAGATCCAGCATCTCTTCGGTTTCCTGAACCCGGAAGACTCTAGCCAACCCCAGGACCACGGCCATTCCTTGGGTCACTAAAAGACCCACCACAGCCGCTCTACCTAGAACACCCTCTCCGAATACTCCTTGGATCTTTCCCGAAGTCCACCAGCAAGCCCCCCCCATCGCCAGAGCCAGGCCGCTATGAACCAAAAATCTGTAAAAAACCCGTCCCAAAGACCAATCCACCAAGTGAGTGCGTCCAATCCGTCTCGCGGCAAACAGAAGAAAAAGCAGGTTCCCGTAAGCTGCCAGAGAGGTCCCGAGCGCCAAACCCCAGAATCCCAGTGCTTTGACTGACATCAGGTTGAAGGCCAAAGTCAAAGCCACCGAAAGCACGCTCGAGATCACTGGAATCCGGGTGTTTCCGAAGGCGTAGAACGTCGGCACAAGAACCTTAACGGCCGAATAAGCTGCCAATCCGACGGAATACGCTGCGAGAGCCATCGCGGTCTGATGGGTGTCTTCGGCGGTAAACCGACCATGCTGAAAAATCAGTGCAATAATCGGCTCTGACAGAAATGCGAGACCAGCGGCCGCCGGTAAATTGACGGCGAAAGTCTGAATCAGGCTACGCTCTAGAGTCTGAAATGCCGCCGAGTAATCCCGAGACACCCACTGAGCGGAGACTCTCGGAAGAGTGGCCTGAGCCAGAGAGACTCCAAAAACGCCTATCGGAAACTGCATGAGCCTAAAAGCATAGGCCAGCCAGGAAACGGCGCCTGGACCAGAGCTCGTGGCCAGAACGCTATTTACCAGAATATTTACCTGGGTCGCAGCCAGTCCCATGGTGCCAGGGACCATGAGAAGCATCATGTTCCGAAAGTCTCGGTCTTGAAATAATGGACCACGATCCACTCGAGGTGGCCGCGAACCCAGTTCCTGGGCTCTTTTTCGGACTAACTCCGGCCACTGACAAATCGCCTGCACGAATCCACCTGCAACGACTCCGACAGCCATTCCCAAAATAGGCTCATAGCCGAGCTTGGTACAAAGCCAAGTAAAGCTAACGCCCAGAATGACAGAAAAAATATTAAACAATGCGCTCGCAAAAGCCGGCACAAAGAAAACTCCTCGTGCATTCAAGACAGCCATAAACGCGGCTGCAAGAGCGACTAATGGAAAAAACGGAAACATGACTTGAGTTAACGTAACGGCAAGCTCGAATTTGCCAGGAACACTTCGAAATGCGGAAGCATACCACCCCACCAAGCGGTCTGCGAAAAGGATTCCCACAATTGAAAGCGCACTTACCGACAAAAAAAGTACTTTAAAAACGCGGAATGCGAGAGCCCAAGCCTGCCCAGGACCTTGGGTATCGTGGGCGCGAGTAAACGTAGGCACCAGCGCTGCACTCATGGCACCTTCTGCGAACAGGTCTCTGAGAAGATTAGGAATTCGAAACGCAATATTGAATGCATCAACAGCATTGCCAGCGCCAAATAAAAAAGCAAAAGCCTGCTCGCGAACGAGCCCCATGATGCGACTGAGGAAAGTCCCCAAACCCATCGCTGCTGCCGATTTAAGGACTTTAGATTCGCTCACGCTGGAAAGTTTTTAGATACCCATCGCTCAATCTGTTCATCAATCTTTGAGCGAAATGGGAGGGCGAGAAGACTGAGTTTAGCATCAAGAATCAGGCAACCCTCCGAACAAGTCAGTATTGCAGTGACCATCGAGGATTTGACATGAAGCTTCCTTGCTGCGGCATCACGAGAGAGCTCCATTTTTTGGGAGACCCCCCACTTTTCCACCATTCGGTCCAAGTCAGCCGAGATCTTCTCATAAAGGTCCTGGGCTGATCGACCCGGGATTTTAATCGTTTTGGTATACGCTGGCATAGGCATAGAGTAATCTGACCCGATCACATCCGCAATCGCGCCGGAGCATTACTCTGAAAATCATGAGAAAACACGATATATTCATCCGTGAATGAAGGTCCCTACTTCTCTCAGCACCGCATTTGATGAAAATTTTCAGAATCTCCTCGCTGAGGTGGCCACAGCTGATGGTCTTCTGCCATCAGCTGGAGAGATTCAGGCCAAAAGGTTCCTTTCTCGATCGGTCGCTCCACATGTACAGCGACTGACAGAGCTCTTTAACAGGATTGGATCAGAGAATCCCGAATCGGGACTCGAAAAATATTGGAAAAAAGGAAGCAACCCAGAAAATCTGCGACTTGCCTACTTTCTTTCTTTTATGCCTGGAAATCTGTACCGAACTGCTGCCGTTTGGAGCGAGCTACATCGCCTCGGATTTCGGTGGCAAACCGAAAACTTCCGCGCAGTTGAGTTCGGAGCAGGCCCAGCCACTGGCTCCTGCGGTATTCTTGCAGGGGAATCCCACTCCCCCTGCGGCCTTCCTAAAGCCAGTAATTTTGCGCTGATTGAACAAGATCGAAAAACCCTTCAACTGGGAGAGAAATTTTTTGATGCCTATAGAAAGCATCTCGAACTACCTGATTTCTCGACTCGCACATTTCATCGCAAACTTTCTTTAAAGCAGGGTTGGCTACCAAGCTCTGCGCCCACGTTTCATCTCTGGCTGATGAGCTATGTATTAAACGAATTCCATGAATCTACTGAAGAGCTTGCCATTTCACTCTTGAAAGGCTGGCGCAATCACCTTGAGCCTGAGGGTATCGCGATTCTTATCGAACCAGCACTAAGACTTCAATCTCGGCGACTACTGGAGATTCGCCAACAGATTCTTGCACACGACCAAGGTAAAGAGTTTCAGATTCTTTTACCTTGCCTAGGTCACCAATCGTGTGGAGCCCTCTCGGACCCTGAGGACTGGTGCCACGAAGAAGTCAGCTGGTGGCGTCCTCCTTACCTGAGACTTCTCGATGAGATGACGGGGCTAGACCGAAAAACACTGCCTTTTAGTTACCTGGTTGTTGCACGAAGCAGTAAACCTCGAGAGTCGATACTTCCTGCACTAGAGGGAGCAAAAACAACGCACCGACTAGTGAGTCCAGCGTATCAGGTTGGTGGTGATTACGAATTCTACACCTGCGGAACTCAGGACGGAAAACGGCGATCACGACTGAAACGTACAAACGACGAACTTTCTCGGGGCAGCATTCTGGTCAATGGGTCGCCCAGAGGCGACCCAAAAGCCACCCGCATCGATCAGTGTGACCGAATTATCTAAAAATTTTTGCGATTAGCCGCGCTGCTGAAGCAAGCG
>JAGWZD010000218.1 GCA_018968995.1 Bdellovibrionales bacterium | reverse complement strand
GGTTCGGATCGACCACCCGAAAATAAACAACCGCATTCACTTTAATGGTCACGTTATCTCGGCTGATCGCATCTTGAGGCGGAACGTCCAGCGTCACCACGCGTGTATCCACTCGGAACATCTTGTCTAAAAACGGCACAAGCAGAATGAGCCCTGGCCCCTTAGCGCCGATAATACGACCTAGTCGAAACACCACTCCCCGCTCATACTCATTTAAAACCTTAACGCCTGCAGAGACGATCATCAGACCAACAATGATCAAAAATATGAAAGTACCTGAAAATATCTCCATACTAACGCTCCCCTTTCTTGTTTGATTTCGTGCCTGAGCCTTCATTTGTCACATGAACCAAAAGACCCTCGACTCTTTCGACCTTTACTGACTGACCCGGTTCAAGCTCTGATTTTTCAGATCGAATACTCCAGAGTTCACCCCTAAACTTGGCGGTTCCCGCTGTGCGATCATGAGGACTTACCCAATCGACCACACCCAAGTATCCTTCTAGTCCTCCGGATCCAGAGCCTTTTAAATCCCGAAGAGCCTGAGACACTTGCCGACGTGAACGAGCTGCGATCCAAGCGATGAAAAAAACGAGAACAGAGAAGCTCACAACAAGAGGAACCCAAACCATGGGGCTGATCTGAAGATTTCCAGATGAGGGATCAATGACCCAGAGAATCCCCAAAACCAAAGAAATTAACCCTCCCACCGCAAGTGCCCCATGAGTTGGAGTAAATGTCTCGACAACAATCATGACGAGACCGAGCAAAAATAGCGCGAGACCTCCCGCACGAATAGGGAGCAGCTGAAAGGCCATGAAGCCCGCAATCAAGCAGATTCCACCCAGAATACCCGCAATCGTTATTCCTGGCGTGGAAACTTCCACGTAAATCAGAAGCATGCCCAGTGACATCAAGATCGTGGCTACATTCGGATCTGCTAGAAAATGAAGCAGCCTCTGTCCCCAGCTCATCTCCACCTGTTTCAATGTTGGATTGCTTAGATTCAAGGTGACTTCACGACCTATTCCCTCAACAAAAAATTTTCGGCCGTTCATCGATTTCAGAAATTCCGAAGAACTCTCTACAAAGACATCGATCAACTTTAATTTGAGAGCTTCTTCGGCCGTATAACTTGCACTGGATCTCACCATTTTCTCTGCAATTTCGAGCGGCCTCTTCCGCTCTTGGGCCACACTCTTGACCATCGCTACGGTGTCATTTAAAACCTTCGCCTGCATATCGCCGCCGATATTCTCACCTTTTGAGCCCACTGGATGAGCGGCGCCGATATTTGTACCGGGAGCCATCCCTGAACCATGCGCCGCGAGCATCAAAATGGCGCCTGCAGAAGTAGCAGAGGAACCTGAAGGGCCAACGTAAAAAAGCACTGGCACACGAGACTTAGCAATCGATTGAATCATACTGCGCGTGCTACTCAGGAGTCCGCCTGGGGTATCGAGCTCAACAAGCACTGCCTGGGACTGTTGATCATCATTCGCCACTTGCAAGAGCCGAGACAGATAGGCGACTCCCCCCGGATTGATTGAACCGCGCAGCTCTCCCACGTAAACTCGCTGTTCACCCACTGGTCCACTTGCGCTGGACTTTCCATCTTGATTGACGATTAAAAAAGCGATCACCGAGATACAGGTCAGCACCAGTTTACTCACACAAACTCCTTTAACTTGTTGGAGATGGTTTTGAGCAACTCCCAGGCATCGCGTTTAGTTCGAGCATCGGACTGAATCGCCTCTAAGGCTGGTAATTCGAATCGGTCGGGCCGGAGAGAACTCAGACGATTTGATTTTTTGGTCGAAAGACCGACGCCTAAAACCACCGGACACTTGGCCTCCGGAAAATCCCCCCACTCTAGAACAAGATCTTTCTCCTGTACCTGAATAGCGGCCATCATTTTTAAGAAAAAATCGCGATCCGCTTTTGTGGGTTCACCTTCTAAAAAAACCAAAACACGAGCTCGCTCCGATGTAGATTGAGGCCCTAACGCTACAGAGGACTTCGGACCACTCTCAGCCCGAGGCTGCTGAAGAGCGTTTTTTAACTGAGCTGTAATTGTTGCGATTGACGCAACGGGGTCGGTAGAATCTGCCGAGTGTTGCTGTACAGGAACAGAGGGCGAGTCCTTTGGTTGGCTGGAGCGCCGAACCATGACCACCGCTTTTTCAGGAATAAAACCCTTCCAAGATCGAACCGACATGACCCGGTTCTGGCATAGATTCTAGGGTTGTCGCAACCTCACTGAAGCCGATGCATGACCTGGTGGGCCTGATTCTGACATTCCGGACAGCGAGCTGTCTCTTGAGTTAAATTCCTACTAAAATCAGTAAGATAGCTAAAGTGCAGCCGAGACTGGCAGTGGACGCAGCGAGTGTACTTTAACAATACTTCATCCGCAGAGGCCTGCAGCAAAGGAACCCTCGAAGTCGCAGACGCTGCCTCGCCGGCGGCATTTATGGGGGTCTCATTCTTTTCGTTGGCCTTGGTGTCCGACATGATTCAGCTCCCTGCGACGATTCCATCGCCGACACTGAATTCTTCGGTCGATCCCCCGATCCACTGAACGGGAAAGATTTGCCTCTGCAAAGACTAGGCTTTTTCGACTTCCTGAACGAGCTCATCCTGACGCAGATGTTGAGTAGGATCTCTATCGAGGCTCACATTTTATTGTTCTGCGTCGCTTTTGAGATCTTCTGACGAAAGCCTTGCACATCGTTTACGCTCACTCCCTGAAGCTTCAGAGCCGGATCGGCATCTGCCTCCGGGATAGTGTACACGGTAAGCCACCTTCCCCCGTCCGGATTCAAAGCCTCTTTCAAGAGCTCGAGTACACGTTTTCGTGAAAGCTTCTTTGCAGCCTGAAGTTCCTGCTCCCTACGTTGAAAGTTGATCTCGTCCCAGCCGAACGCGGCACCGGACATGCGACTAAAAGTCTCGCCAGGAGTCTTATCGGGCACGGATAAAACCTCGATGACCGACTTCATCAGACTTTTAAAGGTTTTTGGATCGAGATCTTTATCGAGCGAAGCATATCGAGCTCGAACCCACTCCAGTACACGGGGCTCAATCTCCTCAATTCGCTTGGCCGGTGATTGGACCAAAAATCGATAGAATAGCCGAGGGGATATCAGTGTATCTGTTGATCCGACGACGTAACCGAGCTGCTGTTTTGTTCGAAGCTCATCAAAGAACGCACTGGACCAGAGACTATCGAGCAACTGAAGACTAACGGCCAACTCAGGAGACCAGTTTCCAAAATCCGCCATCCAAATCCCTGCACGATTTTTATCTGAAGTTCGAACTCCATAGACATTCTTTCCAGACGGTAGAGTCTGTCCCGAGAGGATCCGGTACTGACTTTCGGGAGTCAAGGGGACGCCCCCGCGAAGCGCCCCTAGGAAAAGAGTCACAGCCTTCACCACCTCTTTCGGATCAAGACTTCCATAAGCGATGGCTCGTACCGGCGCCTTAGCGTAGTAATCGAGCGCCTGCCTTACAGATGCTTCTCGCCGCACTCGGTCCAAAACCGGACCACGTTCTGAAAAATGAAAGGACTCTGGAAGAAGCAAATAGGTCGTCTCCACTAGTGCTCGCGAATAAGCCGCCTGAGTAAAAATCTTCGACTGCAACTCTTTTTCGCGCGCGACATGACTTTGAAAACGAGCCTCTGTAACCTGGGCAGACTGAATTCGAACCGCAAGCTCTCTCAGGATCGGTCCAAGTTCGTTGGTAAAACCCGTAATAGCGATGGAGTTCTGATCAAAATCCAAGCTCACTCCAGCCCTTGCTAACTCTGAAACCCAGGGAGCATTTTTCTCTTCCCATGCGCGCTCAAACAGCTGAGTAGCGACGTCTCGGTCCGGACTTAACCCATACGCGTTAGAAAAATATAATTGAAAAAAACTCTTCGCTGTTCCGTATCTTTGGTCTGACTGAAACCACAGGCGCGCGTCTGCATGTCCGGGAATGAAAAATTCCTTCGGAGTTACCCGTGAACCTAACACTTGTCGTCTTGGAGCTCCTTTGGCGTAGGGATTTTCCTGAGGATATTGAAATGCATTTTTCTCGCGACTAGGCGATGCCCAGATCTTTATCCACTCCTGAGGAATGGCCTGTGCCGAATACGCCCGTGCGTAAATGGGATGTGGCTCTTTAGCTTGCACATCTGGCGCCGTTAAAATCACTGCCATCTGATCCGGCCTGAAGGCCTCGAGAAGCGACGAAAATTCTGCCGGATCTCTCTCAAAATAAAGTCTCGTTCTTCTGTCAATTTCTAGTCCAGGATGATCGAACATCGACTC
>JAGWZD010000217.1 GCA_018968995.1 Bdellovibrionales bacterium | reverse complement strand
TCGAAGCGGTCACACTATAAAGGAAGATCGGTGAGGCTGATCCGAGTGAGTATGCGCCCGTCAAGTTCGCACCAGCGAGATCCGTGTAGGACATCGCAGCAGCAGAGAGATTCGCTCCCGACAAATTCGCACCCGCAAGCTTGGTCTGATACATCGAGGCATAGGCAAACGTCGCTCCAGTGAAGTTAGCCTGCTCAAGACATGCGTAGTTCAGATCTTGCCCCGTCAACTGTGCGTAAGGAGCATAGACTCCTGGATATAGGGTATATCCATTGACATACAGGCTACCCGAACAACCATACCAATTCGAGAGTGAGCCCCCACCGCCTGAAGCAGCGCTCATTCCTATGCCAGAAGCCGCAGCGCTCATACCAGATGCGCCAGCGTAAGCCGCCGAGCTCATCCCTGCGCCAGAAGCTGCGTAAGACGCTCCACTCATTCCTGACGCCGATGGGCCACCTTGTCGGAACGCAATCACTTGCGACCACGCCGAAGTTTCGCAACTATCCGCCTGCACCAATTCGCCGTTCACCACGCACCACCCATGGGGTAGGGCTGCTGGTGTACCGATAATTCCGCTACTTGGAGCGAAAAGCTGATCCGAAGCGCTCGTGTTGGGATAATGGAGACCCGAAAGATCGGCTCCTTCGAGGTTGGCTTGATTCAGATTGATATTGGATCCAGATCCGGTGATCAGCGCGCCACGTAAATCAGCTTGGCTCAAATCCACCCCATTGAACGAGAAGCTCCACCCCATCGCCTGAATCTGTGCCCCTTGGAGATCGGCTCCCGTCATTTGAACATAATTGAAGTAGGCTCGAGACAAGAGAACATTTTGGAGATTTGCACGAGTCATATTGACTGCATAAAATCCGACAGGAGATGCATGTCCCAGCGAAAACATCCCTGAAAGATTTGCATCAGAAAGATCTGTCGATTGGAAAGTCGTTCCCCAAAGATTGATACCAGAGAGATCAGCCCCGGACAGATTCGAGCTAAGAACAGTAGTATATTGAAAGTTCCCGCCTGAAAAATTGGCACCCTGGAGGCAGGCACCACTGAGGTACACCCCAGCTAAGGTGATGCCTGGAATGGATACGCCTTGATACAAGCGATAGCCGTTCGCCCAAAATTCGCCACACCCTCCTACCCCCCCAGAACCTGAACCAGAAGCATAGGATCCGGAAGCACTCATTCCTGCCGATCCCGCAGAAGACGCTTCAGAAAAGCCGGACATCGAGGCCAAACTTCCTAGTTCACTCGGTGCACCGATCGACAGAGTGGGCGCCTCATCCTCCACGGCAATCGATAAAATCTCACTGCTGCTGCCGCCTGAGTTCGATCCAGTCACCGTATAAGAAGCGGCGGGGCTCACTACGCCTGGCGTTCCGCTAATGGAACAGTTCCCCGATACCAGTGAAACACTTAGACCCGTTGGAAGAGCAGGACTCACATCACAAACCGTTGCGTCTCCTCCCGAGTTCATGGAGCTCCAAGCAGTGATCGCGGTGTTCTTCACTAAAACTTGCGACGTCGGACTAAAGCTGATGCTCGGTGCCCGGTCCACCACCGTTATGCTGATGGTGGTGCTCGATGAACCTCCAGAACTACTTGCAGTAATCGTATAAACGGTGACATCACGGATTAAACTCGGCGTGCCACTAATCGCACATGAAGATGACAACGTCACCCCATCCGGTAAAGCAGGCGAAGCGCTGCAAGAGCTTATAGCGCCCCCGGTATTTGTCACGGCCACACTATTCAGCGATGTCCCCACAATCCCAAGAATCGACTGTACCGGGTAGGTGAACGAAGGATCGGAATCATGGACCGTCAAGGTAATATTTTTCGAGTCTGAACCACCACTGTTCACGCCTGTGACTGTGAACACGCTTGAGCTGAGTGTCACCGATGGCGTGCCTGAAATGATACAACCTGCAGAAATCGCAAGTCCTGCGGGAAGAGCGGGGCTTGTAGAACAGCTCACAAGAGCTCCTCCACTATTTGATGGAGTGATTCCTGAAACTAGCACCCCTCGTTTCAAAGTATAGCTGCTTGAAGAAAACGACAAAGAAGGCTCGATATCGTGAACGCTCACACTAATCGTGATCGATCCAGATCCACCCGCATTGGTTGCTGTAATGGTGTAACTTTGATTTCCAGAAACCACAGTCGGTGTTCCGGAGATGACGCAAGAATTTGAAATCACTAGACCCGCGGGCAAAGAAGGGGTGCTGGAACAACTCGTGATCACCCCGCCCGTATTCGTAGCAGCCATGGCAGCACTACTCACCCCTCGAGTGAGAACACGGCTCGATGAAGCGTAGCTAATCACTGGAGCAGCGGGGACTGTAGGTTCTGTTTCCGCAACCTCCGAACCTGATTCTGATCCAGAGCTTCCCTGTCCTGACCCATGACCCACCCCACGACGTGATCGAGTCGAGGAATCCGTGGATGCCGTAGTGTCGTCTGGGGTAGAGTCCACGCCACCGGTGGAATCTTCATTTGAAGCCGTGCTGGTCTCGTCGGACTTTTTCTCGACCACCTCGATTTGAACCTTGCACCCTGATACTGCAGTAACCGCTGCGAGTAGAGCCGCAGCTTGCCACCAAGTTGTACGAGCCTTCATTCGAGTGCTCATGAGACGATCCTCCGCTAACGTTCCACTAGTCCAACACTTTAACTCTAAACCCTGACGCTCTCCACAGCACGTGAAGATCAGAAGTATCCTTTATGAAGATTCTGTTAAGACCCCTCGCGACACTCCTTACCCCAAATCCTTTTAGACGTATCGACTCTTGGGTCCCAAACCCTAAGTGCAATCAGGCCTCTGCCCCTAATTTTCTCCAAAAGAGGAATACAAAAAACACTGTAAACGCTGAAAGCACAGCGCTCGAAATCATGACCCACGAGCGCTTAAACTCCAAAATCAGCGTCCCATGGGCATAAGCCAAAATAGACGGAAACGCGTCATAAAGTTCGACCCTACTGCCGTCTTCGCGCCGAAGCTCAAACATCGGATAGTAATTGAGCTTGATCCGAATCAATACATCACGCTCAACGGGAACCTCTAACTTAAACCGTCCAGGCGCCACCCTCTCGAGTGTAGGAGTGTTTTTGAGAACGGGACTGTCCCGAAACAGGCCCCAATCCTGCACCATCTTCCCCTTCAGTTTTTGGTAGGGACTCGACTTCATGAAAATCGAATCCGATTGAATTCCTTTCTTACATGAGTCGAACACCGACTTAAAGGCATCAGCAAAATACATCGAGTTCTTATCGTCATAAGGAGTCACGTCTGAAAAATCGATAATATCGACCGCTCGATTACTATTCGTGCGGCTCAAAGCCTTCCAGGGCTTCATTTCGATTCTGTAATTTCCATAAGGAATACCAGATGCTCTGAAAGAGCCCAATTTTCGAAAGAAGTATCGATCGGTTTCACCCTTGGCTAAGATTTGCTGATAACAGAGCTGTCGCTCAGGCCGAAGATAAGGAAGTCGCATGTCTTCAGGAAGCATCCATCCGCGAATATTATAATCCCGAAAAAAATGCTCCATCACACATTCCTGGATATCGCACCCATAACCCCAGTAATGATAATGATCTAGCACCACTGGACTTGCCAGAAGCGTAGCTAAGTACGAGCTTAACTGAAGATTATTTCTAGAACTCTCCCAGTAGAGGCCTGTAACCGATCGAAATTTTTCGTCGCGAGCCTGCAAAACCGAATCAATTCCGAAATCAGCAGATCGGCTTACGCCGATCACCCAGTACCTTCCATACTCTTCCAGATCTGTTGATCCTAACGAGTTCAAATCCAGACGAGTCTTTTGAAACGCCCAATTGTCCATGGGTGGAGAAAAAAAGGCGAATTGATAAAAGGCAAAAGCAAGCGTACTGAGACTGACGCCCCAAAAGACTCGACGCCGCAGTTGATCTACAGGCCTCGTCGACAGTGTCTCCAGAAGGACGCCTATTCCAATCGCCCCAAGATAAAGGCTCAGAATCCCAAAGCGATAGTAGTGAAACGCAGGAAGTAACTCCTCTAACTCTGACGAGGCTTTACCTAGAATGATGGGGAGAATCATCAACAACGCGATCGAAAACAGTTGAGTCGAAATCCGCTCTCGCAGTAACCCACTCACAACTAGAAATCCCAGTTGAATCAAGAGTAAAAATACAAGGTTCGGCCCCAGAATCTTCGAACTAGTCAGCTGCCCGCGATACACCACAAATGGAACGATATAGAACGCTGAGAGTAATAGCGAAAGGATGACGGACATCCCCAGCCGGCGACGACGCGCGACATGCGTAATGAG
>JAGWZD010000216.1 GCA_018968995.1 Bdellovibrionales bacterium | reverse complement strand
CTGGAGCAGATGGATACTCGATGGCCCAGCTCACAGATTGCTTCAAGTCAGGAGGGTGCGCCTTTAAAGGAACTGCAAATTATGGATACAGCAATCTTGGAATAGGAATGCTGAGTATCGCTCTTCAGGGTCAGTATCGCTTTCAGAATTACGATCAGCTTCTGCGCAGCAAGTTTACTCAAACTCTAGGGCTTAGCAATACAGCCACCAAGGATTCTGAGCAGTACTCGAGACTGAAGCCTGGGACCGCACCCGCCTCTGTGGCCTTTGGATACCTTCAGGGTCCGAAGATTCAGCGCCCGGGTCAACCTCGAATGGCACAACTTTGGGATCAGAAGGTTGCCGAATCCAAAATACGACAACCTTTCTCCGGGATGGGTGTATTGGCGGGTGCTGGGGGAGCCATCACGAATGCTCGAGATATGGTTCGACTTTTAAAAGTCCTTACTGGGGTAGACCGAGCGGTAATGACCCCGGCTATAGAGCTTGCCTCGCGCTCCCTGCGGCGTGGATCTGAAATCGCAGGGTCGCAGACCAACCGAAGAGAAATCGGCTACGCTATCGATGAGTTTGACATGAAACAATACCGGGGCATTTCAGATTGTTCGCAGAACCTTCAGAGCGTGATTGTGAAAGCAAAGGGCGGAAGCACGCGCTCGCATGTCGCAAATATCGCGTGGGTTCCAGAAAAAGAGTTGGGACTAGTGATTATGGTGAACCGCGCGGGTTTTGAGTCGAAGATTAACTGTCTTTCGCTGAACCTTTTGAACCAGTTACTCGATTCAAACTAACGGGTAGTTTTGGAAAATGGCTCGTGCGGGGTTCGCTAGGACGATTTTTTTTCGCAGGCCTGGCCCGGTGCGGCCCACTTGCCCCACTTGTATCCTTCTTCTTCGTTACCCCAGATTCCGCAACAGCGCTGTTGAACGACTGCGCCTTCATGAATACACCACTTCGAGTTGGGGTCACTCTTTGCGGCGGGATCAGCCCATTCCGCAATCTCAGCACACATTTCACCAGCCTTTGAACACTTGGCAAACTGCGTGTGCATATTTACCCCATCAATCACCACAGCCATTCGTGATCGATCGGTCTCCTTTGAAGGGATGCACTTCGCCGTCACGCCACCCTTCCCATTAGGCATCATGGATTGGACTTTTGTTCTAGGGTTTGATGCCACTCCAATATTTTGATTCCCCGAGATCACAAAACGACAGTCTAGGTTGCTTTCTCCCAGGTTACAGGCTTCGGCCCGAACGTCTTCGATATTGTTAAAGGCAAGACAGGTGGCGCCGTCGTAACACAGTGATGTGGCCTTGAAGTGTTCCGCGAATTTTCGGGCGATCGTAAATGGAACCTTTGTAGTGCTGCTTAAACCATGAAATGCACCAAAAATGTCCACGTGGGTACACTGGGCATCTAGGTTCACCTTTTGGCTTTTTAAGGATCGCTTCAATTCAAAGGTCTCATTGTCGATATCGAAGATAGCCTTTAGTCCGCACTGATGCTTTTTATAGTACTGGTCACATAGAGACTTTAGAAAATCGTCCTTCGCCTGAATGCAAAAGCAACAGCTCTCATACTGGGTTGGCCCAGCGATGGCTGCTGTTCCGATCGAGAGAAGCAGCGCAATTAAACCAAGAGTGCGACTTTTCATTTTCATGGGGCGGCCTTCCTTGTGGCTCAATTTGCGAGAGGGCTTTGAATCCGTGTGGCGGTGTAGATACCCTTCTGAAGGTACTCTCTTTGGACAATGTAGTTTCCTTGATCATCGCAAAAGTAGGGTACTTCGGCAAGTCGGGCCCGCTTCCGGATCAGATCAGAGTGCTTCCGAAGGCTCAGTTGTTCCTGTCTCTCATCTTGAGGCTCTATACTGTCGTTCTGGGCAATAGATCGATCCAGCGACTGAAGCTTGTCGGCCTTCTGGACATTTTGGAAACCGGCCCGGGTCTTTTTGCATGCGGACTGGCCCCAGGAATTTCTCAGAACAAAATAGTCCTTTCCGCATACTTTCAGTTTTCCAGTGATCACGGACTCATGATTAGCGCAGGCCCCCTGGCATCGCCCCTTTTTAGGGTCGTAGCCCGGTTGAGCAATGGTGTTACCAATCAGCAGCTCACCGGGGTAGGCAATCGAAATAATCTCGCCCTGATCTAGTCCAGCATCAATGGCCGCAATGACCTTTTTGTTTTCCTCAGTTTTAAGAGGATAAACCAAATGAGCTTTCGTGTTTCGTCGATGAGCCTGAATGTCCTGCACCGCCTCGGTAGTGATTTGCATCTGAGGCGCGGGCTGTTTCGGGGTGAATACTTCGGTGCGGTTACGACGGGCGCGAGCTAAAATCTCATCAAAAGGGCCCACATTTTTTTGGGACGCTTTGCTCGCGATCGAGCGCAAGTCTTCTATGTTTTGAATTTGCGCAGCCGGAAAAATAGCGCTCGCCACTTCAGCAGAGCATGAGTTCGGGGCGTCGGCAAAGAAGAACTCTCCCAGGTACAGAAGACCTTCCTTAAAGTCGTCGGGCTTGTTGGCCCGAGACTGAAGCTGCGCCGACTTTCGTTGCACCATTTCTTTAAGCCCAGTGTCGCGAGAGCTGACCTCGCTTTCGTAGAGCACACCACTTAGCAGTGCGGCGTCGGGAACGTTGCGGTTTAGGGCGAAGTTTGAAAATCCCCCTTCACTGACTACGCCTGGGCGATCGGTTGTGGCTTTTTTAATCCCTTCGGCAAAAAAACCTAGAATATCAGAGGTCTTGATAATTCTTCCTGTCATGAGCGAGGCAACGTTTGCGCCGAGCGAGCTGATCTGATTCACGGCGCTTGCTTGTTGAATTTTGGATACAGGAGACATCAGCGGATCATGTGGGTTCCAATTCCGTGAGTCATGACGAAGCGCTAAGGCGACAGCCGATACGTTTTCTTTCTCGGGCATCTGGCCATTTTTCTTCATCCAGTGCTCGAGAAGGTCGGCTGAGGAATACGCGTAGCAATATCCGATTTCATCTTGATCGCGGACTGGCCCCAGGTCGGCATCATTTCGTTTGGCTTCGGTGACGACTCCTTGGGGAGGAGAGTCGAGGCTCATCACTCCATCGTGATCATATTCGTCGCAATCAGAGGCAAGCGCCGCCCGAGAGATCAACAGGAGGCCGAAGAGGATTCCAAGAGGTGAAAGCGGCATGGTTTTCAGAGTGTACCTCGCTAGACGGCTTCGGTGATGCAGTTTTTATCCCAGAGTGTATCTGCGTGATTTTCATCGAATTGCCGAAGTGAAACAGGATCCTGAACTGTTTGAGAGATACGCATTTGAGTGGAAAATAGACACTTTTAGTTCTCCCCGGGCGAGGGGTGAGCCTCAAATCTTCTAACGATTTCAGGATGTGTCACAGAGGACATTCTCCTTAAAATAGAACGCTTCGAGGAGGCATGTCCTTTGCGAACCATTTGTTCTCCGGAGGGGCCCGATATGCTGGCAATTCTCGTTTGGCTGATCTTCTTTTCGGTCGACGCGCATGCGGCGGGACGGGCTCGTCCGACGGGGGGCCAGGGCTGCGTGACCTCCAAGGGGGTTGCCGGAGAATGGCAGATTCTTACTTTAAATCGCGCTGATGGAAAAGGCCAAGAGAAGCCTCGTCGGTATTGCGTGGCTAACGGAGTAGCGCCCAATCAGGCGCCAAGGAATAGCGCGACAAAGTCTAGTCCCACGAGTCCCGATCGTTCCCAAGAAAGTGCAGACCGCATTGCGAAGACTGTCTCAGGCGCGAATGACGAGGTTTCTCAAGCCGGCAGGCCCGAGGCTTGTCAGGGTTGTGAGCGCCAGGATCCTGGGTTTCATCGCGATTCCCTTGAGGTGGCTCAGGCGAGTGGATTACAAATCGACGCCAACGGGCTGATTCCCGTCTCGGAGTCGGGATCTCCACGAGTAAAGCATCAGCTGTCGAGTCGCTTTACCGGATCGCGCTATTCCACGGGTAAGCCCGTAGGAATCATCTTTCACAAAACTGCCGGCAGAACTTGCGGTTCCAGAAAGTCCATTGGTGAAGAATATCGTCGTCCCCATGTTTATATCTGTCGTGATGGGACGATCATCCAGAATGGTTCCTTTGATCGCCCACGCAATGGGGCGGAAAAAGGACATAACGATTGGTCGATTAGTATTGAGTTTGAAGCCGCCTACGCTCCGAAGCCCTATACCTGCCAAAAGCCTGAGGGTGGGTTGCATTGTTATGAGGCGCTTACGCCCGCACAGCTCGCCTGGGGGCAGGCGATGACTCGCGCTCTGAGCGGGCGATACAAGATTCCGATTCAACCGGCACTACAAGCGCAGAGCGCC
>JAGWZD010000215.1 GCA_018968995.1 Bdellovibrionales bacterium | reverse complement strand
TGTTGAGGCTCGAAAAAAAGAACTCAACCGTTTAGGAAAATATCTCAGTCGTAAAGGTGTGGACTGGACGATGGAAGTGGACTCCGAGTCTTCAAGAGCTGCGAGTGGGATTTTCAAAAGTCAGAAAAAAAATCATGCGGATTGGATCGCCGTGTCCGGACGATCTGGACGTTGGAGTGCTCTTATTCTGGGTAGCGTTAGTCGGAGAGTCGCACGAGAGGCCGACTGTCCTGTTTGGGTGGTGAGATCTTTCGAAAAGGTAGAGATGAAGGCGCAGGAAAAAAAGCGCAGCGAAGTTCGTCGGGCTGCCTAATTAGCCAGCGGGTGCCCTGAAAATAGGGCTACGGGAAAGATAGCGTTTCTTAAGCGCCTTTACTCGGGCAGTCGCTTCATCAGAGCTAAGAATGGGTCCTAAGAACAACCTTTCACCGCGGGTAATCGCTTGTTGTAGGACATCGGATTCAGGAAAAAAGTAATCAGGACACACCGGGCTTTCACCATTTTGCGGTCGGTGTCCCATTCGAGTGAGAGCACTGAGGGGCTGCTCGTGGGTAAAAAGACGCCAAGCTAATTGAGAGGCATCTGCTCGGGCAGCCAAAGACAATACAAAGGCAGACCTTAAGAGACGGCAGCGCTCTGCCTCGGGACGGCTTTCTAAGAGAGTGGTCCAACGATTCAAATCAATCGAGTCAAACGCTTCACCCGTGTCTTCTAAGAATCGTTTCTTGAGTTCGTCAGTAAGAATGGCTCTCAGCTCAAGCGCGTCTCGAGAGTTCTGACAAGCACCCCTCGAGCAAGTTTGATCGAGGTTCTGACTCCATTCGGCGAGGCTGGCCGTGCTGATTCCCTGGACCGATCTCTCGAGTCCAGGCTGAGCAGATGCCCATGCGCTCAGGGGTAGAAGCAGGGTTAACTGAAGAAGGCGTCCAATTCCGAGCATTCAGCTCTCCTACGGTGATTGTTACGGAGGATTCTCCCAAGGGCAAACTCCAAAAGCGTCAAAAATCGGATGCCAGGCAGGGGGGAACCGGGAAGTGAGTCGTAGCAGGGAGCGGGACCGCGGATGAATCAGTGTCAGCGAATGTGCATGCAGCCACAGGGGATGGGTTCCGAAGTGCATTCGAAACAACCGGTTATGCTCGCCATCTCCGTACACAGTATCCCCGATCAGGGGATGGCCGGCTCCAGCGAGGTGACGTCGGATCTGGTGCATCCGTCCGGTCAAGGGGTGGGCGTAGACTAAACTATATCGGCTGCTGGCATGGCGTTTATTGGGCCAAGGAAATTCGACCTGACCCAGGGTGCGAATCCGTGTGGTGGCTTCGCCCGAATCCTTTAGAGCGCGCTCGATGAGAAGGTCTGAAGGGAGATACCCCCGCGCGACAGCGAGATAGGTTTTCAATACCTGGCGCTCCTGAAATTGCTGGCCCACGGCCGAGGCAGAATCCCGGTTTAGCGCAAAAACAACCACTCCAGAAGTGGAGCGATCGAGTCGATGGAGGGGGTAAACGTATTGTCCTAGCTGCGCGCCGAGCAGTTTTAAGAGATTTTGCTCATTTGAAATGCGATGGCGCGGATCCTCAGGGGGATGAACATGCATCCCCGAGGGTTTTTGAACCGCCACTAAATCGTCATCGATATGAATAATGCGTAAAAGCTTCATGACCTGAAGAAGACATTCCATCATGATGGAGTTGCGGGATCAATCGAGAGGCATTGTATGCAAAAGTTCTTTCTAGTGATCGGGTTTGTCTTTTCGGGTTTCATCATTTTGAGCCCTGAGGTCCGAGCGGATCTTGATGTAAAACTTCTGATGGCAGGCAGCTCCAGTTCTCTGAGCGATGCGGGAAGCGTATCTAAACCCGATGGCTACGGCATCGGTTATGGGTTTCTTCTCATGGGTCAGCTGAATAGAGACTGGAATTATGAGTTCGGAGGCTTGTTTTTGAATCGAAAGACCGAATCAGGCGTTTTCGCAGCACGCTCATCCCTGATGGTGCCACTGCTTTTGAACTATCGACTCTACCGTGGGTTGAAAGCAGAACTGGGGGGATATTGGGATTATGCGATGCAAAGTCCGCCTTCCGGTTATCAAACCTCATTCTACGGTGCTTTAGGGGGGCTATCGGTCGATTTACCGCTAATCCCGGGCGTGGGTCTTGTACTCGGTGGCCATTACCTGATGCAGATCAGCTCACTTCAGGCAGGGTCAACCACGACGAAATTTAACGATTTACTGATCACTGCGGGCTTTCGCTTAGGCGAGACGCGCTAATTTCCATCCAAATTCGACATTCTTTTGTCATCTATCGGTGATGGCTTGAGCTTTCGGCCTGACTCAAGCAGTGGGTCCCAAATGCCGAAGAGATCCAGTGAGGAGGAGTTCACCATGGAATGGGGGACCTTAAAAATTTTTGATTGCCGATGGATTCTGGCACTGGGTTTAGTTCTCGGCTCTTCAGTGCCGGCCTCTTATGCGGGAAGGGTGGTAGATCCCGATCAAGCTCCCGCTATCTCCCGCTTTGGTGAGTTTACGGATCGGAATGGACGCTTGGTTCGAAAGCACGAGCAGCTCCGTCCCGATGAAGAAGAGTTCAGAAACGCTCCTGCGCCGTCTGAAAAAGCAGAAAGGGCACCCGCGTCTCAGTTTTCGGATTCGATTTCGACGCATGCGGCGGCTCGAATGTCGCCGCAGAGTTCTGAGAGTAAGCCGCTGGGTACGGTTCGTCGAAATGGCGTTCAGGAGATCGCAGTGATTGCGGGTGATCTTGGATTCTTCCCTCGAACAGTCTTCGTGACACAAGATATTCCGGTTCGACTTTTCGTTACAGGTGCATCGAAAAATGCACTTTGTATCATGATGGACTCTTTCAATGTTCGTAAACAGATTCGAAGTCAGACGATTGAAGAGGTCAGTTTCACCCCTGATCGACCAGGCAAATTTCGGTTCTATTGTCCTGTAAATGGAGCTGAAGGATTTATTGTGGTCCGAGAGTTTGGCCGAGGAGAGGAATCCTGAGTGGGTGTTTTTGAAGAATCAGTCGCAACATTTCTAGCTCCCGTTAAAGATCTTCTCTCGGATGAGAGTGTGACTGAAGTTTTGGTCAATGGTCCCGCAGAAATCTTCATTGAACGTAAAGGGCTACTTGAAAGAACATCCGCTCGCTTTATGGATGAGCAGGCTCTACAGGCAGCAGTCCGAAATATCGCGCAGTTTGTCGGCCGTAGGATTGATGAAGATAATCCCACTCTAGATGCTCGTCTTCCCGATGGAAGCCGTATCCATGCTGTATTTCCGCCGTGCTCTAGACGTGGGACAACACTCTCGATTCGTAAATTTGGTAGTTCGGTGCCTACCTTCCCGGATCTCATTCAAAGAGGCAGCATCTCGAAAGAAGCAGCACGCTTTCTCGACCTTTGCGTCTATCTTGGAAAAAACCTGATTGTTTCAGGGGGCACAGGTTCAGGCAAAACCACTCTTTTGAATGTACTGGGATCGCGCATTCCAAAGACCCAACGTTTATTAGTGATTGAGGATGCCTCGGAACTCAAAATTCAGGCCGATCACTGTGTGTTCTTTGAAACCAAAGCAGCCGATGGAGCGGGAAAGGGTGCTGTAACGGTACGTGACCTGATCAAATCTGCACTTCGTCTTCGCCCCGACCGAATCATCGTGGGTGAGGTTCGAGGCCCAGAGGCTCTGGATCTGATTACGGCGATGAATACGGGGCATGGCGGCTCTATGGGTACCACTCACGCCAATTCGCCCTATGACGCCCTGGTGAGACTCGAGACACTGTCGATGATGGGGGATACTAATGTGCCCGTGATGGCCATCCGTCGTCAGATTGCGGCAGCGATCAATATTGTCGTTCAAATCAAGCGTATGGCCGACGGCACGCGAAAGATCACAAATATTTCAGAGATTATTCCTGAGGTCGATGAGCATGGCCGATATGGGTTACGCGATATTTATGCCTATATTCAAACCGGACGGACTCAGGAAGGGAAAATCCTGGGTGAACACGCTGCCTTGGGAGTTCTGCCCTCATTCATGGATGAGATCGAGCTCAATCACCTGCCTTTTCCTCGTGAAAGCTTCCAAATACCAGAATGGGCCCGCCAAAGGATTGAGAAAAAAGACAACGTGGCCTAATACTGTGGCCAATGCTCTATGATCTTATTGTGATTGGTTCGGGACCGGCCGGACAAAAGGCAGCCCTTCAGGGGGCTCGGGCTGGAAAGCGTGTGGCTTTGGTTGACGATTTACCGATGCTGGGTGGGGGGTGCCTGCATTGGGGGACCATGCCCTCGAAATCCTTTCGAGAGTCG
>JAGWZD010000214.1 GCA_018968995.1 Bdellovibrionales bacterium | reverse complement strand
TTGATCCTGTGATTGGTCGAGACGAAGAAATTCGCCGAGTGGTTCAGGTTCTTTCAAGGAGAACTAAAAATAATCCCGTGTTGATCGGTGAGCCCGGAGTTGGAAAAACGGCTATTGTGGAGGGCCTTGCGACAAGAATTATCCAGGGCGATGTTCCCGAGAGCCTGAAAGACAAAAGGCTTTTGGTTCTCGATCTCGGCGCGCTCATCGCTGGTGCGAAGTTTAGAGGGGAGTTCGAGGAGCGTCTCAAAGCTGTCCTGAAAGAGGTCTCAGCGGCTGAAGGTCAGCTGGTCCTATTTATCGATGAGCTTCACACATTGGTGGGAGCTGGAAAAGCGGATGGGGCAATGGACGCATCGAACATGTTAAAGCCAGCGTTAGCCAGGGGAGAGCTTCGCTGTATTGGCGCGACCACAATCGATGAGTATCGTAAATACATTGAAAAAGATGCTGCGCTTGAGCGCAGGTTTCAGCCTGTCCAAGTAGGGGAGCCCTCTGTCGAAGATGCTGTGAGTATTTTGAGAGGCTTAAAAGAGCGCTACGAACTTCATCATGGGGTGAGAATTCGAGACAGTGCTTTGGTGGCTGCCGCAACACTCTCTCATCGTTATATTTCAGACCGTTTTCTTCCCGACAAGGCTATCGACCTTGTTGATGAGTCCTCGGCAAGGCTCAGAACCCAGATGGATTCTCGACCCGAGGCGGTGGATCAACTCGAAAGAAAAATCCTTCGTATGGAAGTAGAGCGCCAAGCGCTTAAAAAAGAGCAGGACCCAGCTTCTAGACAGCGTCTCCAGGGACTTGAGGCCGAAATTCAGCAGATGAAAGAAAAGGCGTCCGAGCTTCGGAGTCGTTGGGAGCGTGAGAAATCTGAAGTTGAAGCCGTAAAGCGACTCAAGACCGATATCGAGAAGGTCAGAATTGAGAGCGAAGCCGCTGAGAGATCTGGAGACCTCGAGAAGGCGGCAGAGCTTCGCTATGGAAAGCGGCTGGCCTTGCAAAAAGAGCTCGACGAAAAAATAGCATCGGCTCCTCAGGGAGATTCAGGAAGACTGCTTCGACAAGAGGTCACCGAAGCGGACATCGCCGAAGTAGTGGCACGTTGGACAGGAATTCCTGTCTCTAGAATGCTCGAGGGCGAGCAGAAAAAGTTGCTTCAAATGGAAGGGCGACTCGGCCAACGGGTCATCGGCCAAGAGCCCGCATTGCGAGCGGTGGCAAGTGCCGTACGCCGTTCGCGTGTGGGCCTAAAAGAGCCGCATCGACCGATGGGCTCATTTTTATTTCTTGGGCCTACCGGAGTTGGAAAAACTGAAACGGCTAAAGCTCTGGCCGAATTTCTTTTCGATAGCGAGCGAGCCATGGTTCGCATCGATATGAGTGAATTTATGGAGCCACATTCAGTAGCCAGGCTTATTGGAGCACCTCCGGGATATGTAGGATACGAGGAGGGCGGAGTTCTTACTGAGGCGGTTCGTCGTAGACCATACTCTGTGATTTTACTCGATGAAATCGAGAAGGCTCATCCGGAAGTGTTTAATTTGTTCTTGCAGATTTTAGACGACGGACGCGCTACCGATGGTCAGGGTCGAACGGTGGACTTTTCGAACACTCTGTTAATCATGACCTCAAATCTGGGAGGTCAGGCCATTCTTGAGGAACGCGATCCGTTAGTAAAAGAACAAAAGATAAATGAGATTCTTCGAAGGTCCTTCAGGCCTGAGTTTTTAAACCGGATCGATGATGTTGTGATTTTTAGCAGTCTTGGTGCAGCTCAGGTGAGAAAGATTGTTGAGCAATTGGCTGTTCGATTGAATCAGATGCTCAAGGATCAGGGCGTAGAGGTTCGTTTTACAGATCGTGCGATGGACTGGTTGGCCAATAAGGGTTTTGATCCCGATTTTGGCGCGAGACCCCTAAGAAGGATATTTCAGCGCGAAGTTCATGACGGGCTGGCTAATGCTATTTTGGATCACTCACTGAGGCCCGGAGTTCCAGTCTCAGTCGATTGCGTTGATGGGCGGTTGGTTTTTTCACAGGCTTAATACGGAAAAACGAACTTTCGCTTGAACGAACCGTCTGATTTCCTTACAGTGGCACCTTCTATGAAGATCACTGAAGTGAAAGTCTACCCGGTCGATGAAGATAAGCTGAAAGCTTATGTGGCAATCGTTTTGGATGACTGCTTCGTTGTTAGAGATCTCAAGATCATAGCCGGTATTGATGGACTGTTTGTCGCTATGCCCAGCAGGAAGCGTCCGGATGGTGAGTTTAGGGATATCGCCCATCCGCTGAACCAGCAGACCCGGGTCGAGATGGAAAAACAGATCCTTGACGCATACTTATATGAAGCGAACAGCCCGAAAAGGGGTTCGAACGAGTACTAAGGGCACGGCTTGACGACACCCAGTCGGGGCAGGTACCGTGTCCACCAGCTAGCACAGTAGGGTTGGGGCGTCGGCAAGTGGTAAGCTAGCGGATTTTGATTCCGCCATTCGAAGGTTCGAATCCTTCCGCCCCAACCAGATTATTGGATACATAGAAAAGCCGGGGCTTTTGGCCCCGGCTTTTTATTTTGAGTCTAAGCGACCTTTTCGCCGGTTTTTGCTTTGCCGGCTTCTTCTTTCTTGTGACCGAGCAAGCGCTGAAACAATCCCGGCTTTTCGCCAATCATAATCTTATGGGTTTTGGCCGCCTCTAGCTTGGGAACGGCGATACGAAGAACTCCATTTTGGTAATCCGTTTCGACTTGCTCCGGCTTGGTGCCTTGGGGAACGGTAAAAGCCCGTGAGAAGCTCCCATAGGAGCGTTCCATTTGGTAGCTGGTGGCGGTTTTTGCCTCGTGCTCTTCCTTTCTTTGGCCTGAGACGACCAGCTCGCTTCCGAGCAGCTCAACTTTGATGTCCTCCTTCTTTACTCCTGGCAAATCGAGGCTGAGAAGGTAATGACTATCGGTTTCTTGAACTTCACAGGCCGGCCTAAACGCGACCTCGTGCCCCCAGCTGGGCGCCATCAGCTCTTCGTTCCAGGAGGTTGAAAATTCATCAAAAATTCGATCGATCTGCCGTTGGAGACGATTGAGATCTCGAAAGGGGCTTGATCGAAATAGAGAGAGATTGGCCATACGGTGCTCCTTTGAAAGAGGGTTTGTCCGTAAGCAGTGCAATTTTTGGGCAGTCGCCCAAGGGGGCGGCAGAGGGTCAGGCGGCGAGCTTCGTCGGTTAGCTTTGCTTTTCCTTGGGTGACTTGAAGTAGACCTCTTGGTGAATGGCGTCTTTCATCACGCCCCTTTCGCTCAGGATCTGCTTCACCTCGTCGATCATGGCGCCACTTCCGCAAAGATAATAGTCCGTCTCTAGCCAAGGGAAATCTGAGCCCATCGACCGAAGGTAATCGGTCACGCGTCCGCGAAACCCTTTCCAGTCACCCTTGGGGCGCGAAACTGCTGGGACCCAGCGCAGCCCTGGGATTGTGCTCATTTCGGAATCGTACAGCACCTCTGATTCCTCGCTCACCCCTAAGAGGCAGGTGCTACTCACGGGGGGGGACTTTCGGAAGGTCTCTGAGAGGATCATGGAGCGAAAGGGTGCGATGCCGGTTCCCGTGGCGATAAAGCACACATGACGGCCCTGTTTGGGTTCATAGGTAAAGTCTCCGTAGGGCGCCATCCCTCGAAAACGGTCTCCGGGCCGAAGTTGGTACAGAAAGTTGGTTCCCGGGCCGCCATCAACCAGCTTCACGCAGAGTTCGATGGGCCGGATATGTGGAGCAGAGGCGATCGAGTAGGCTCGCCGCAGATCTCTGCCGTGAGGGCCGGCTCCGGCTACGATGATGCTGATGAATTGACCCGATTCAAACGTGATTCCTGGCGTGGTGTTAAAGGTGACTTCGAAAACCGTTGGGGTCAGTTCCCGAAACCCGACTACTTCACATTGAAGATCCTGTGCTGCCATGCGCCTTTTCTTACCCCAAATGAAGACTCAGCGCACGATGAAATTCCCTCCTGTTCGATGGGTTGAGATTGCTGTTGCTCCAAAAGGCTATTGTCCCTAAAATTTTAAGGATTCATTAGAATCTATGAACTCGAGGTGAAGTTGTGCTGAACGTCATGAAGGAGCAGAAGGGCAGTGTTCTTGCCGTGCGACTGATCGGCTCGATTGAGGAGTCGGTCAATTTTGATTCGCTGATAGGGGCGCGTCCGGATGAACTTCATGTGAACTGCAAAGAAGTTCCCCGAATCAACTCCATTGGCGTGAAGGCATGGATTAAGTATTTCTCTTCATTGCAGCAAAAAGGAACGAAACTGCGATTTCAGGAGTGCTCCACAGCTATTGTGGAGCAGATTAATCTGA
>JAGWZD010000213.1 GCA_018968995.1 Bdellovibrionales bacterium | reverse complement strand
AGCAACTCTCAAGCGAGTGCAGAGTGAGTTGTTTCAGCTCGGTGCAGAATTGGCAACTCCGCCTGGAAAGCCCGTCACCACGCGCTTGATCGAGCAGCGCGAGATCGAGGCTTTGGAAGCCGAAATTGATAAAATGGAGTCTCAACTGCCGCCGCTCAAAAATTTTATTCTTCCGGGCGGAGCAAAGCCCTCGGCTCATCTACACCTGTCTCGAACCGTGTGTCGTCGGGCAGAGCGAGAATTGGTGGTCTTGCATCGATCGGAACCTGTTCGCTCGGAGGTTCTGGGGTACGTGAATCGCCTCAGCGACTATCTTTTTGTTGCGGCAAGATACATGAATTTCAAACTGGGGGTTTCGGACGTGCCTTGGAGCCCTCCAAAGCCCGAGTGACCTTGCTATTCTTGCTCTTCGGCGGCAGAGCCCTTGGTTCGTTTGAGTTTCGAGCCAAGCGCCCGAATGATCCGCAGCTTTTTGAAAAACTCGACGACGTAAGACACCGCTGAACCAATACTGAGCGTGATGCTGATCGCGAGAAGGATTTTTCCGATAGGATAAATTGGAATCCCGAAGAGCGGGTCTTTCGCCATCATGAGTGGAATGGCCACCATTTGAGTCGCGGTCTTCCATTTTGCCGAAGGAGAGGCAGACATGATTACTCCCTCAGCGCTAGCGAGGGCTCTAAGACCCGTGATGGCGAGTTCTCGGCAAACGAGAATCATGACCACAGTGGCATGAAGTCGACCAATCTCTTGAAGCATGATCAAAGAGCTCACGACTAAAAACTTATCCGCAAGGGGATCCATCAACTTCCCGTAAACGCTGACCGATTTTTGGACTCGAGCCAGGTATCCATCAAAATAATCAGTGATACTGGCGACTGCAAAAACCAAAGCGGCTGCCAGGTCGGCACTAGGAGTTCGTTGATAAAGTAGAATGACCACTACCGGCACCAGAAGCATTCGGGCCATGGTGAGAAGATTCGGGGTCGTGGTGAGCGAAAACTCACTGGAATTCGACGGGTCTTGGGATGCCACGCAAACATCGTATTTGAGCTCTAAAGCGATTGTCCAGTACACTTAGTGGGCATGGGTCATCAGAGCTCAAAAAAGATAATCGCTTGGGGGCTGGGGGTTCTTTTTTTGGGGGCCAGTTTTTGTTCCGAGCTTGCCGCATTTGAGTTGCCAGCGAACAAGAGGTCTGAGGTTTTCGAAGGTAGAGAAATCTATACTCAGGCCAGACTTCAATCTCAGTTGTACAGCGTGAAAAATGCGATGGTGGTTCATGCCAGCTTAGAGAGGACTCGCAGGATCTTAACCCATTTTGATCTTTTCGCGGGTCTTGTACCTTACATCGATCGATCCAAATACGACCCCATGACGCGGCAGCTCGATGTCGGTGGAGGGATTTGGAAGTATCGTTTAGAGTCTGTGCTTCAATTTACGCCAGAGACGCCCGATCTTTGGAAATTTCGAATCATCCGGGGACATTTTCTTGGCATGGTGGGAGCTCTAGAGTTCCGACAGCTCAAGCCGGGTCACACTCTAGTGACCTTAGAAGGGTCGATTCAAGCCGATCCCGGCGCCAAATTTCCCCCACGAATGATCATCGAGCAGGGAGCGCAAATCATCTTTGCTGTTACCGGCCGTCGCGTGCGATCCTTGGTCGAAGATCTCCATTATGAGCCGCAAGAAGCGGTAACCGCTGCTCGTCAGGCAGAGCTTGCAGGAAGTAAGAATGATTCCAAACGAACGAAACTCGAACCTTCATCAAGTAACGTCCCAAAGCCCCGATCTGGAATCGGAGGTATCCAACGGTGAGCGCCGTCGAATTCCTCGCGTAGCGCTGCCCTCAGAGCAGTTTCGGCTCGCCTCGAACGGAAAGATTTTCGCTGTGGCAGATCTATCCTTCAAGGGCATGGCGATTCGGCTGTTGGCGTCGGATGATCGGGTCCTTTTTCCAATCGGCGCCTCGATTGAGGGTTGGTTAAACATCGATCGCAGAAAACACCGGATGAATGCTGTAGTTCGGAATATTCGGGGCGAGTATGTGGGTTGCGAATTCACCCAGATTGCTCCCGAAGTGCATGCTGAGTTAAAGCGCTGGCTGGATCCTGAAGAACTTGGGCAAGCCTTGCGATTAATGCCGACACCGGTGGGGTTTGGAGGCGCTGATTTTGAGTGGATTTGGCATCATGGCCGAAGTGGAACCGCGGTATTCGGCAAGATGGGATTAGGAATTGATGGTGCTCAGAGAGAGGTTCTCGAGAGGGTGGTCGTGGTCTTGTGGGGGACTCAGTTCGTAGAGTGGAGTGTTGGAAGTAGTCCGTCTACCGGTGCCGTGAAATTTATGAATGAAGAAGGAGTTTCACAGGGTGTTTTTCGCGTGGCCCCTGAGTGGTTTCGGGCAGATTCGGAAGTCGACCCAGAGAAATTCACAGTAGCCAAAAAACTTGTGGAAGCTTCGAATCTTCCAGAGTTTTGGAAGAAATGGGTTCAGACAAACTCAGAGGGTATCCGCAATGGATCGTAACTTTGCGCTCGAGTTTGTACGGGTGACTGAAATGGCAGCTATTGCCAGTGCGCGCCTCATGGGTCGAGGGGATGAAAAAGCGGCGGATCATGAAGCCGTTGAGGCGATGCGAAAAATGCTGGGCTCGATTCAATTCGACGGCACGGTTGTGATCGGCGAGGGAGAGCGGGATGAAGCCCCGATGCTCTTCATTGGCGAGAAGGTGGGTCGAGGTGGTGGACCAAAGCTCGATTTAGCCCTAGATCCTCTCGAAGGAACAACGATCTGCGCACGTGGCGGAAATAACAGCCTTTCGGTGATTGCCATTGCGGAAGAAGGTCAATTTCTACATGCGCCCGACGTCTACATGCAGAAGATCGCTGTAGGTCCTAGCGGGCGAGGCGTGATCGATCTCGGAAAAACAGCGACCGAAAATCTGAGGCGCGTTGCTGCCGCGAAAGACTGTCGCGTAGAGGATTTGACTGTTGCGATTCTCGATCGTCCACGACATGAGGCGTTGATCTCAGAGGTTCGGTCAGCAGGGGCTAGGATTTGGCTGATTGGTGACGGCGATGTGTCAGCAGCCATAGCAACCTGTAAGCCCGACAGTGGCGTCGATATGCTCATGGGTTCCGGCGGTGCGCCAGAAGGTGTGATAGCTGCCGCCGCATTGCGCTGTATGGGAGGGGATCTTGTCGGAAGGCTAGTTTTTCGTAAAGATGAGGAGAAGGATCGAGCTCGGCGAATGGGCATTACAGATTTCGACCGAGCCTATGGAATTAACGATCTTGCCGCGGGCAACGTCATGTTCTGTGCAACTGGAGTGACTCCAGGGGCTTTGCTAAACGGTGTTCGTTTTTTCAGTGGGGGCGCACGGACGCATTCAGTAGTGATGCGTTCAGAGTCGAAAACGGTGCGTTGGATTGAAGCCGAGCACTTTTTTGATAGTAAGCCCAAGTATTGAGTGCACTTTAACAAGGAGGAAAGCATGGCTCAGGCAGAGCACAAACAGGTCGTTTCTGTAGACAGCGCGAAATTTTTTAAAGCGATTACGCAGTATGAAGAGTATCCGAAATTTGTTGAAGGTTGTAACGGGGTTCAAGTCGAGCGTAAAGGCTCAGGTGAAGCGCGCACGACCTATAAGATGAATATCATGAAAGATATTAGCTATACTTTAGATCACAAAGAGTCTGCGGATCAGAAAAAGATGGAATGGTCTCTTGTTAAGAGCGACACGTTGAAGAAAAATATCGGCCGTTGGGAGCTCACGCCGCTAGGCGAAGGTAAGACAGAAGTGAAGTATGCGATCGAGATCGAATTTAATGTTCCCGTTCCAGGCTTTGTGTTGAATCAATTAGTAAAGAGCAGCATTCCATCCATGATTCGAAGCTTTGAGAAACGCGCCAAGAGTATTAATTAACCCGGAGGGTTTGATGGCTAGCGACGAGAATCTGCAGAGTAAGGCGACAGATTTTGTGAAGAAAGTGCTCACCGTTGGGATGGGCACTCTGTTTCTAACTGAAGAAAGCCTGAAAGGAATGGTCAGCGAGTTCAAGCTTCCGAAAGAGCTTCTGGGTGGAATTCTCGAATCCGCAAATAAAACTCGGCGTGAGTTTCTGGGTAATTTGTCACAAGAGTTAATTAGCCGTGTCAGTGAAAAAATTGATTCGCGGGAACTTGTGAAAGAGATTCTGGATAAAAATGAGATCGAAGTCACTATGAAGATCTCATTTAAGCCCAAACCGTAAGCCCACAAACCTATTCGGCGATAGATTCACCCAGTCGGACCAGGGTTTCTAATCCTTGCCCAGTGTTTTGGAGGAGGTCAGATGCGGGGCGCCACTTACCCGGCTCTCCCAG
>JAGWZD010000212.1 GCA_018968995.1 Bdellovibrionales bacterium | reverse complement strand
CCGAGTCTTCCGAGCGACCCTTTTCAGGAAGCGGAACTTCTCAGGATGATCCCTTCATCATCTGCAACATCGAGCAATTGAACTATGTGCGCTTTTTTCCAGTGGCCTATTTTTTGGTGAAGGGTGACATCGATGCCTCGGCGACTCAACCAGGCACCGAGGCCAATCTGGGGTCGATTTGGGAAGCCGATGACTACTATGCCGACGTGGCCAACATCGAAGAAGACGCCGATATCGTAAGAAACAAAAGCTTTGGCTTTAAGCCCATCGAGGGTTTTAAAGGAATTTTTGATGGCAATAGAAAGGTCATCCGAAATCTTTTTGTAGCCCCAAAAGAAGGCAACCTTGTAGGTCTTTTCAGTTCATTGTTTGCCGATTCAGGCCAAGAAGTTGCGGTTGTGAATTTAGGTATTGAAGACTCGATATTTTACAGCCGCACGCGCGGGACAGCGGCTGGGGTTTTTTCGTCAGGCTTAGGTAGCAATGCCCGACTAGAAGGCGTCTACGTGAAAAATTCAGTGGTCGGAGGGGCAGGTAGTGCTGCGGGCGGTCTGGTCGGCGAAATGACCTACTCTGCAGCTATTTTAAATTCGTTCTCTGATAACCTGGTGATTGACTCGAGTGGAAAGATCGGTAGTTGGTCAGTTGGCAGAACGTTTTACTCGGGCGGTTTAGTAGGAGTGGCCATTGGTGGAACGATCGCTCGAAGCTATGCCGCCAGGTCGCAGTTTGGAGTCGGCGCAAGCGGGTCACCCTCAGTGGTTGCTGGGGGCTTGGTGGGGCTCGGCTACGGTAGTGGTCTCATCATTGAGAATTCTTTCGCAGACCCGCTTTTCTCGAATTTAAGGGTGGGATTCGTGAAAAAAGGCGGTCTGATTGGTGAATTTCCAAGCGACACAAGTGCCTTAGAATCCATTCAATTCGCGTATCGCACCAGTGCTGCGGGTGGTGTGGGTGCAGCGGCAACAAGAAAAGAGTTAATGAGCCCTAGTCCTGCTCGGCGGCACGCTGTTTACAAAGAGCACTTAGCCTGGGACTTCAGCGAAGTGTGGTCCTTTGTTCCAGGTCTGGACTATCCCCAACTCGTGGGGGCTCTTGACCCCGAGCCGCTGGGCCGAAAAGCAGTGGCATGTAGCCCGAGTAGTAGAGGCAATGGGGTAGCCTCGGACTTGTGGCAGGAATATCTCGAATCCGGTTATCCACGATTCGGATGCCGCCGCCCAGGGGGGGCAAGTCAGTAGCCGTTCTCGTGGCAGTGTGCCTTTTTTATTTCGATTCCAGCGCGCACTTGGGTAAAACGGGGAGTTAGATCCCCATGAAAAAGCTCAAACTTCAATCGATTTCGGGCGCCAGTTTCTCGAGCCGAGCCGTTCTGTTTCTGTATCTGTTTTCAGCGTCCTTTTCGTTATTCCTGATTTGGAATCATTTGAATTATATCCAAATGGACCTCGCTGGGCACCTGTCCAGTGGTGCTTGGTTTCAGCGGGGGTATTTTCATCAATACCAAGACGCCAATTTCCTGGGATATGTTCATGGGCTATTTTATCCCCCCCTTGAAGATTTTCTGATTTCGGTTTTTCGAACACTGCTGCCTCGGTCTCCCGTAGTCGGTTTTCAGCTCTATTTTTCATTTTTGACCTGTGGACTTCTGACCAGTCTGTTTTTGTTGGGGTCGGCTTTTCGATCGCCGGCATCGCGCCATTTGACCAGGATCCTTCTTTTGCTTGTTTTTTGGCTGTCAAAGTATGACGGAATGTATTTTCAGGGATTATCTCTTGAAGATCTCTTAGTGACCGGATTATCGAGTCAGATTCTCGGAGGCATTTTCTTTTTTTTGTTTTTGAAGGAATGGATTCGAGGACTTCGCCCCTTTCCTACGACCGTTTTGCTCACGCTGATTATTCTGTCTCATATCGTCGTGTCTTTAGTGTCGCTTATGATTTTGGCGCTTTATTTTGTACTGACGAGAGAGTCCCGAAAAAGAATCGCCTTTGCAGTGATTGCCTCTTTTCTCTTAAGTGCGTTTTATCTGATTCCGTTTTTAGCCTATAAGTCTCAGTTGACGACTTCGACCATCTACATCGGCGATGTGTGGCAGCTGTCACTGATGGTGTTGATTCTTTTAGGTTTATTTTTTCGCCAGCTCTCGAATTTAGCCCGAGTATTGTTAGTCACTAGCTTTTTACTGACAGTAGTCAACGTCTTGGGTCATTGGGCGCCAGCGCTTCAAGAGTTTTTTCCTCGGTTTCATTATTATCGGTTGTCCATTTTTGCCTTGTACCTGGGTGTTTTAGGATACTCGATGCTCTGGGATGAAGCCTATCGGTCCTCCTGGCCGGCGAAGGCCCATCAACAGTTCAGAGTGGTTTCGGTGGTTTTCGCAGTGGCGCTGCTTGTTCGATTCTCGGTATTTATTCCCGAACTTGGTGGGCCAAAATTTCAGGCCTCACGAGTGGAGTTCAAAGATCTGGGTCCGACCCAGTTTGAGGATTATGGTCGCTACTGGGTGATTGGTTCGCAACGTTCGGCAGATTTTGGAATTGATTCTTTTTTGCAGGTCCAAAACCCGGAATTTCGTTCGCTGAAGGGTCTTTATTGGGAGAGCTCGAGAAATAATCTAGCCTTGAGTTCATACTTGGCGACCTTGCTCAGTTCACCGGTTGTTTTAGATCACTATTTTTACTGGGGGTACGACTGCGAAGCGCACCGGTGTCTATTAGATCATTTTTTCCGCGATTATAACGTGAAGGGCTTAATGATCGAGAAAGAGGCGACGCTAAAGTACTTGAGCTCAGAACGTCGACAGTGTTTTCAGGAGCTCTTAAAAAAAGGCGAGACGAAATTGTACCGGCTTCAACCCAAAGGGTCTTTTTCGGTTCAGGGAACCGAGTTCTCTAATTTTTGGCTAGAGTCCAAGGCGCGCGAAAAAATCTTTGAGAATGAAACCAATCGAGTGGTGGAACTCGTGTCACCGGCCAATTTGATTCCCTACAATCGAAGTGATCCTCAGGCGTTTTCAAATTTCATGAAAAGTATTTTCATGCACTGCCAAACTGGTCGAATGTCCCGCGCCACATTTGTCGATTCCAAGCAGCTGCCTCAGTTACGAAAAGAGTGGGTCACTCGCACCGGTGATGCGAGTACAGAGAGTAGCGAGGCGTTAGCCGGGGCTCAGAACCGAGAGCTTCAGTGGACGCGCGAAGCCCCAGGGCGGTTTCGAATTCACGTGCCTGGAGATCAAGATCAGCTGATCAAGATCAAGCTCAATTACTTCCCGCTCCTGAAGCTCTCTCGGACGGATGGCTCGCAAGTGCGTCTTTACGACGGGTTTCCATCGATTTTGGCGATTGCCCATGGAGATCTCCTTCTCGAATTTAAGAAATCGGCGCTGCTGTATTTCTCGTATGGGCTATCGGTTTTGGTGTTTCTGGTCTTCGCTGTCTTCTGGCGGCCCATTCAAACAAAGCTCGGGCTGAGACCCTAAACCCAGGTCCGACTTCCAGAGTGTTCCCTGAGGGCAGTTTCCGGGTCTCGATAAAGCACTAAAATTAAAAGGAATTTCGCTTCAGAATCAAGGATTGCCAAGGCGCAGCAATAATGATGACACTGGCGGTGGATGAGTTGGGCTGGTTTGCGGCATTGGAGTAGTGCATTGGCGCTTGGGGTAGTCCTCGGGGCTTGTAGTGGCGCGACCTCAGACCCAAGTGCTCCTGGCGGTGGTGGCGGGGGCGGAGGCAGCGAAAGCGTCATTCTCGATCCGCCCGTGGTGGTGCAAGGCATTTCCAGCAGCACCACGCCCTTTTCTTCAAAGACGTGGTCGATCGGGTGTTCGGCTTTACCGTGCTACTTTCGATACGCCATTAATCAGTCCTCTAGCCTCACGGATTTGAGTAGCGAAACGTATACTTCGGTTGCCGCAAATACCCTTTCGGTGAGTGTCGATGTGGCAGCAAAAGGGGCGGGCACTTTCTACTTGCACGCTCAAGCAAAAGACATGGAGGGACGCCAGTCGGTGGTGAAAACCGTGTCGGTTGTTCTTCAGAACGGCAGTCCTCCGGCACCAGGACCCTTTGCCATCACTGGAAGTATTCTTTTTGAAGATGTTCCCCCAGCCAGTGGACCTTATCGGCTGAACTATTCGGCCGTTCAGCAGCGTCCTGCTCGTCGAGTTTTAGTTCAGGCCATTGAGATGATGAATGGCGCAGAGTCAGGGGTTTTCACTGTTACAAACACGGACGATAATGGGCAATTCACGCTCAGCATTCCAGATGGCGTCAAAGTCAAAGTCCGTGCGGTGGCTCAAATGACGACTGGAAGATACACCAAAGATGGGGTGGGTCCGCTCGAGAACTGCGATGGCGCAAGTTGGGAT
>JAGWZD010000211.1 GCA_018968995.1 Bdellovibrionales bacterium | reverse complement strand
TGAAATCTCTGCGGATCCGATTGAGCTTTGGCGAATCCTGGATCCTGGGGCTTTCGAAAAGGCCCTTCGAGAACTGGAAAAGAAAAGCCTAAGAAATCTCCATTAACGCGAATCCAGGTGAAGCTTTCTGCCTAACTTCTGGCGCGGTGGCTCGACCACACTACGCTCGCGCCCGAGGCGCTTCAACCCTTGCTCGCCGGGCCGCCAAGCTTTCTCTTGAGGAAGCGATGGATGCATCGGAATTTTCGGCTGCTGAGGCTTTGCGGATTTACTTCCCTGTCCCCGACTTTGCTCCTGACGATACTGATGCAGAATCGCGCGATGCTCAGGTTTATGCGGTTGAAGGAGCGCCTGTTGAATCTTGCGATCTTTCCATTCCTTCGCCACAAAAAGCGGGGTCTTAGTCATCGGATCCATGCCGGTCCAGTACATCGCTGTTGCAAGCGTCATGGGCGTGGGAATGAATGCTTGAACCTGTTGAAGGTTCCATCCCTTCTCCTTCAGGTACCCATGGATCTTTTCCATTTTCTCATGGGTCGTTCCTGGAAAGCCGCTAATGAAATACGGAACAACGTATTGCTCTTTGCCTGCTTCTTTTGAAACCTGCTCAAAGTAACTTACGAACTCATCAAAGTTTCGTAGCCCAGGCTTTTTCATCAAATGCAGCACTTCTTCATCGAGATGCTCAGGCGCAACCTTCAGGTGTCCGCCCACATGATGGGTAATGAGCTCGCGCATGTACTCTTGTCCGGCCTTCTTATCTGCAATCGACAGGTCATACCGAAGACCAGAGGCCACATGAATCTTGCGGATCCCCGGAATCTGACGAGCCTTTCGCAGCAAATTGACACTCGGGGTGTGATCGGTCTGAAGCTGAGGGCAAACCTTCGGATGAACGCACGATAGCTTTCGGCACTTGCTCTGAATCTCGGGCGACTTGCACTTGAGCTGATACATGTTTGCCGTCGGTCCACCGATATCGCTCACAATGCCCTTAAAACCTGGCACTTGATTGAGCCCTTCAACCTCTTTCAGCAGGCTTTTTTCAGAACGCGACTGAACGACACGGCCTTGATGAAGCGTGATCGCGCAAAATGAGCAGCCACCAAAGCAGCCTCGAACAGAGTTCACCGAAAATCGGATCATGTCGGCCGCTGGAACTCTGGCTTTGTAAACGGGATGCTGCTCTTTCGTAAACGGCATCTCATAAATCTCATCCATCTCTTCGGTGCTGAGTGGAAGCGCTGGTGGGTTAATCACAACCGCTTTTGAACCGTGATACTGCACCAAACGACGGCCGTTATAAGGCGAAGCTTCATACTCGATAAAGTACGCAGCCTTCGCGAACTTCTTCTTATCGTCCCGAACTTCCTCGAACGATGGAATGGTGATTCTGCCTGTAAGATTTCGGGCGTGTTCTTTGGACGAGACAAAAGCAATCCCGCGTTGAGTCCGGATTGTATCCAGCGCTGCTTGCACGCCCGGATCTGTCACCGACAGGGGTCGCCCCTGTGCCAAGGCCTCAGCCTTTTTGAATTCCTCTACCATCATCCGGACGGTTCGCTCGCCCATGCCAAAAACCAGGAAATCAGCGGCAATCTCAGTCAGTATCGACGGTCGAATCCGATTCTGCCAATAATCATAGTGAGCCAGCCGCCGAAGCGAGGCCTCAACTCCACCAACGATAACGGGAGTTTCGGGAAAAGCCTTGCGTGCAAGTTCGGAATACACGATCGAAGCGTAATCCGGACGCTTACCCCCTACACCGCCCTCCGAATATTGGTCGTCAGAGCGAGGCTTTTTGTTAGCCGTGTAGTTGTTAATCATGCTGTCGACGGTTCCCGAACTCACCCCGACAAAAAACCGAGGGCGACCCATCCGTCGGAAGTCCTCGAGGGCTTCCGCTTCTGTTTTCCACCGAGGTTGCGATAGGATTCCCACTCGCAGACCCAGTTTCTCGAGCCAGCGGCCTAAACAAGGAATGCCAAACGTGGGGTGGTCCACATAAGCGTCACCATTCACCAAGAGAACATCGAGCTCCGACCAGCCCTTCCACTGCATCTCTTGAAGAGTGGTCGGCAGGAATCGTCGACACGCCTCACGATAGACCGTTTGGTTGTCGATTCTTGGTGTTGGGGAGATACCCATAGGGGCGGCACCCTATCCTGAGTAATACGGTGCGTCAATACAGGAAAAACGAACAAATCCTGGCTCTTAACCTTTAAGGTTCGTCCCCTTTCGAGACCCCGCCCGAGGTCCAAAAGGGGTGGGTGCCATGCAGCGTCACTGCTCGATAACCGCCGCTTATCATGATGAAAAGAACAATCAATTTCATCTCTTTACCCCGATCAGCGATAGTGAGGGCATAAGGAGATTTAAAAAATGGCAACTCTCATTAATTCACGCATCCCAGACTTCAAAGCCGAAGCCTACCATAACGGTGGCTTTAAGACCGTGACCCAGAACGACCTTCGCGGAAAATGGTCGGTGTTTTTCTTTTACCCCGCCGATTTTACCTTTGTTTGCCCGACTGAGCTCGGCGATATGGCGGACAAATATGACGCCTTTCAGAAGATGGGCGTTGAGATCTACTCCGTGAGTACCGACACCCATTTCGTGCACAAGGCTTGGCATGACGCCTCTCCCACGATCAAAAAGATCCGCTATCCGATGCTCGCTGATCCTACCGGACACCTCTCCCGGGCTTTCGGCGTCCACATCGAAGAGGCCGGCCTCTCTTATCGCGGCACCTTCGTTGTTGATCCCGAAGGCAAGATCAAGATCGCCGAGATCCATGACAACGGCATCGGTCGCAATGCCGATGAACTGCTTCGCAAGGTTCAGGCTGCACAGTTCGTGGCCACTCACCCTGGCGAAGTCTGCCCAGCAAAATGGCAGCCAGGCGCAAAGACCCTGAAGCCAGGGCTCGATCTCGTTGGCAAGATTTAACCCAGGCCGACTTCGGCCTGAGTCAGGGCGCGGGGGAACTTAGCCGCCTCCGCGCCCACTCCGTGAACAGGTTAAAACTATTGGAGGATGCCATGCTCGACTCCGATACCATTGAACAACTCCGATCTGTTTTTTCGCGTTTAGAGTCTAGCGTAATTCTAAAGGTTGCGAGTTCTAGCCATGCAGACCAAACCGAACTTTTGGAGATGGCTCGCGACCTGACCACAACCTCACCTCAAATTGTCGCTGAGTCTCTTGAGGTCGTCTCGCCCTCTCCTCGACTAGAGCTTCACCGAACCAGCGGTTTTTCTGGCATTGCCTTTCGCGGAGTTCCCGGAGGGCATGAGTTTTCCTCTCTGGTTCTGTCTATTTTGTATTTAGACGGCAAAGGGAAACAGCCCGACGCCGCCTTGCAATCTCGAATCCGTGCCCTTCGCGGCCCCATTCGTTTGAAAACCTTCATGTCGCTGACCTGCGAGAACTGCCCTGAAGTGATTCAAGCATTGAACCTCATGGCCTCGCTCCACTCTGACTTTCATCATGAGGTGGTCGATGGTGCAGTTGCGCAAGACGAGGTGTCAGAGCTGGGTATCCAGGGGGTTCCTGCAGTGATTGCAGACGGTAAGCTGATTCACTCCGGAAAAATTCAACTCATCGATCTTTTGGCTAAACTTGAATCGCACTATGGTTCAGAACCCCGAAACACAGAGCCACAGCACTTAGGTCTTTTTAATGTCGTGGTTATTGGCGGCGGCCCAGCCGGGGCATCTGCTGCAATTTATAGCGCCAGAAAAGGATTAAAGACTGTCCTGATCGCTGAAAGACTTGGAGGTCAGCTCCAAGAGACCAAGGGCATCGAGAATATGATCTCCATGCCCTATACCGAAGGGGTACAGCTGGCCGCGCAACTCTCCGAGCACATGAGCCGCTATCCCATTCAGATTTTAGAGCATAGAAGAGTCCTCCGAATCTCAGGCAATGGAACCAAAACTCTTCAACTGGAGAGTGGCGAGACCTTAGAAGCAGAGTCGATCATTATTGCTACCGGAGCTAAATGGCGTGAGCTGGGAATTCCTGGAGAGAAAGAGCACATCGGGACCGGCGTCGCTTTTTGCGCCCATTGCGATGGCCCATTCTATAAGGATCGCCGAGTAGTTGTAGTGGGCGGTGGAAACTCGGGCGTTGAAGCTGCGATTGACCTGTCTGGACTCGCAAGCGAAGTCACCCTGCTGGAGTACAATGAGTCTTTAAAGGCAGACACGGTTTTAGTGGAAAAACTAAAGCAAATTCCAAATGCTCGGATCATTACTCAGGCCAAGTCTTCTCGAGTGATCGGAGACGGAAAAAAGGTGACAGGCATCGAGTACGTCGATCGATCTACTGGAAAAACTCAGGCTCTTGAAGTCGATGGGGTTTTTGTCCAGATCG
>JAGWZD010000210.1 GCA_018968995.1 Bdellovibrionales bacterium | reverse complement strand
AACACAAAACGTTCTGCATGAATAGAGCTCATGAGAAGCTGCATCAGCCCGCGCCCCAGAATACAGCCCGGCAAAAGGCTTCCGATCACCTGGATGCTAACTTCTGAAACAAGAAGGCCAAAAACCCAGTTCCGAGGGAACCCTAGGATTCTCATGCTACAGAGTTCCCAGGATCGTTCTGAGAAGCTGGCTTGAACTGAGTTGAAAATGATCCCTAGGGAAATCATGAGTGAAAAACCTAGAAGCAGTGTCGAGACCACTCGAACAACGCCCCCGATGGTGGACTGAAATCCGCGATAGACGGCCTCGCGTAAGTGCACCCCAGCAATCAAAGGAAAATTTTTTAGTGAGAGATAAACATCAGAGGTCCGATTCGGATCCACCTGGAGCTCCACTAGGTTGTATCCGGGGCTCTCGGAAAGAAGCCCCCACAGAGATTCAATTCGAATAGAAGCAGTGTGCCCCATGAGATCGTCCGTAAATCCACTCACCGAAACTTCGATCCACTTTTGAGAGCCCTCCAGAAGCTCGAGTGTGATCCAATCTCCCTGACGAATCCCCCATTGGTGTTCGTAGAATCGCCCGAGAAGCACCCCGTGTTCCGGTATCACGATGGGCGAAAGGTCGATTCGCAAGGCCTGTCTCATTCTAGAATTTCCTGGCCAGCCCAGAAGCGAAATCTCACGCCGTAAGTTATTGTGTCGAATTCTTGCTGGGACTCCACGGTATCCTTCGACCGATAAGACTCCTGGTAACCGTGATATCTCTTGAAGTCCGCTCAGCCCCACCGGTCGAATCAGGGTAACACTGATATCCTCGCGCTGGCTGCGCTGAAACTGGGTGGTTATAATAAAATGAAGCATATCCACCCAACCTCGAGACGTGACGACGATGCTGGTTGCCAATGAGATTCCGAAGATAATCAAGCCGAGTCGAACGGGCCGTGAGGTCAGCGTTCTCCAAGTCATTCTCCGATGAATAGGCACTCTGTTCCAGAAAGAGAGTCTTTCTAACCAGCCCGATTGAAAGACTCTCGGTGTGGCTGGTCGCATGGCTTCTGCTGGTGGAAGACGAAAAGCGCGCAAGAGACTGGTCCATGTTCCAATCCACGCGGGAATCGTACCGGCTAAAAGCCCAATTACTGAGGCTGATAAACTGAGCGAGAAATCAATTTTCGGAAACCGAAAAAATGTTTCATAGCTCTTTGCCAGTAAGGCTCCTAGGCTTCGGCCTATTCCAATTCCGAAAACGCTTCCGATCAGAGAGAGCAGCAGCACTAAAGTCAGATAATGAATCAGGACAGTTTGGTTGGAGTACCCGATGGACTTCAGGGTGGCCACTTGAAGGCGCTGTAAATCAATCAGTCGTGAAATAATGATATGAATCAGGAAGGCTGCAATTCCCAAGAAAATCACAGGATTGATCAAGGCCATAGTGCGCTGCTCGCGGATTTCATCTTCCACAAACATATTCGAAATCTGATTGGCCCTTAGGTAGGCTCCTCGACCTCCATAGTGGCTCAGAACCTGATCAAGCTCTGAAATCAGGCTCTCAGAAGAAATTTCACTCTTACCGAGCTGTATCGAGAGATTATTGAATGAATCTCTCATAGAAGTGATTCGCTCCAGCTCATTTCGCAGCATCCATAAAATGGCGTAGTGTCGATCATCGGGCATGGGAATGCCAGGTGTGGCGGCGATGACAAACTCAGGCGATATTCCGACACCTACGATTCGAACTTTTTTCTCGTGTCCATCGACGATGATGGTTAAAAAGTCACCAGGTTTGACCTTGTTTTTATTTGCAAATCCTTCGTGCAGAACCACCTCGATCTCACTTCCTAAAAGCGGAAATCGTCCCGATCGAAGATGTATTCTGTTCAAGATGGGAATTCCTGAACTCGGTAAGGATACCAGTCGAACTATTCCTGGTTCATGGGCTTGGTCCCTAGGGTTTACTAGCAAGCCGTCATAAATTACTCTTCCCTCGGCCGTTTGGACGCCTGGAATAGCCCTAATTTTTTGAAGCAGTTCGAGGGGAGCCCGCTTGATGTCCGCAAACACATCACCGAACCGAAAGTCTCGGTAGAATTCGTTCCGAGAGATCACTAACGAGCGGTAGGCACTCCAAGACGAAACCAGCAGTCCAACACCAGAGGCAATCAGTAGCGCAGTGCTGAAGGCCTGACCTCGAAGTCCTTTGATATCTCGTAAAAGCTTTTTATGTATGGCCCGCATCACCACTCCACATCGTCGAGACTTCCTCGAGTGGTGTTCTGTTCGATAGAGCGAATAGATCCGTTCCCAAGCTGGATGACTCTGTCTGCAAGTCGGGCAATGGCTGCATTGTGTGTGATGATCACTGCGAGAGTTCCGAAGTCTCGATTCACTCGAAGAATCGCTTCAAGAACCAGCTTTCCGGTAGCTAAATCCAAAGCTCCGGTAGGTTCATCGCATAGTAGAATCTCAGGCTGTTTCGATACAGCACGCGCGATTGCCACGCGCTGTTGCTCACCTCCCGATAGTTGTGAGGGAAAGTGTCCTGCCCGATGACTGAGTCCGACGAGGTCAAGAGCCTGTAAAGGAGTCATGGGATTTCTAGAAAGCTCGGTGGCCAAGGCCACATTCTCTTCAGCAGTTAAGCTAGGAATGAGGTTATAGAATTGGAACACAAACCCGACATGATCTCTTCGAAAAGTAGTGAGCTGATCCTCGCTTGCTCTCACGAGGTTGTGATCTCGATAGAAGACTTCGCCGCCAGTTGCTGAGTCGAGCCCACCCAGGATATTTAAAAGGGTCGACTTTCCGCTGCCAGAAGGTCCTAGTAGTACCACCACTTCACTAGAATAGAGTTCTAGGTCGACCCCGTTCAGCGCATGTACTTCCATCTCTCCGAGGGTGTAAGTTTTACTCAGATTTTTAGAACGGAAAATGATTTCTCGACGAGCAGATAAAGGGGGGGTGTTCATTCGTTTGCTAGGTCAAGCAGGCGATTTACAATAGCGGATAGAGGCTTTCCCCGCGATGAGGAGTGACGGGCGATTTGTTTCCAGTTGTCTGGAATCGGCGTTCGTCCAGACCAATCTTCCTGAGAACTCAGGCTGTGGTTTGCGTTGAGGAGGGGGGACCAGATAAAATCAGGGTGGACTGGGGAGTGCCATTCACCTCCAATAATAACGCCAGCGGCATCAAGTTCTAGGTCATAACGATAGGTGACTGTGGTGAGCTTATCCCATTCCTCACCGTCGATGGGATTAGATCTTGGAAAGTCTTCAATCATATAGGTCACCTCCATCTCGACCCCGGTGATGTATTTAGTTTTTTCAGATCGATTGCGTCGAAAGCGATCGTTCCTAAAATCAGAACGACGAACTGTACCCTCAACCCAGCGTTCAGTAGGACTTCCAGTTAAGGGGTTAAAGTATCGAGTTTTATATCCAAGGACTGGATGGTTCCAAACCTCAGCGGTGGAGTCGGCATCGATGATAAAGCTTTTTTTTGCGTATCCTAGCTGATTCACAATAGAGAGGTGCCAGGTGGCAGGATTTGTATCCAGACACCGTCGGGATACAGGTCGACTCGATGAATCGACCGGGGGGTCCAGTAGATTGCATCGCCGACCCACGAAGCGTTTAGGGTAGCGATCTCGCGCCCAGAGTAGTGAGAGTAGGCCCTTAATATCTGATGGAGAAAAGTAGATCAGGTTAGAGCTACCGTTGCCAATCGCAAGAACAGAGTGTCGGGGACGAGGTACCGAGATCGACGCTGCAGCCCAGCCGTGGCATAGGCCCATCCATTCGGCGGGCGTGCCAGGTCCATGATAAAGGGCCTTTCCTAGACTGATCATCGTGCGTGTCAAGGTGAACTCGGTGTCGCCAACGAGAAGATCATACTTCTCTGCGGGCGAGAGCATCCAAGTTGGCTTTTCTCCCAGTGTTTTTAAAATGTAGCGAGCATTCACTTTCCAGTTCTCGGAAGCAGGAAAGTTTGGATCTGCGTATCGGATCGCAAGGAGACCCTGATAGTAGGGCCAGTAACTATCAGACCAAGGCTGTTGAGCAAGTCTCGACGCTTCAAGGCCGGCAATCGAAATCGCATCTAAAGATGTAAACTTCAAATCGTCTACAAAATCTCTGGCTTGGTCATCAATCGATGGCGGTGAGTAGACACTGACATCGGCTGCACTTGCAATGCGAGTCATTATGAGTAGCGCAACGCACGCTATTCTTAGGACGGAATCGATCAAAATAGAATGAGTCTTCATGATTATCGCTCTAGGAATACCCCAAATTGCAAAACCATGGCCCAGGAATCTGGGTATGAATATCGCATCGAGCGGCGACCAATAAGTGAGGGTCGCACGAATGAATCATCTACAAATCATGC
>JAGWZD010000209.1 GCA_018968995.1 Bdellovibrionales bacterium | reverse complement strand
CCAGATATCGGATAGGCCTTTTTTCCAGAGGCGTTCGTGATCGAAACCCGATAATCCGCCGGGATCGACTTCAAAGCCCCCTGCGCTGCCGCAGTCACTGACTCCATTGAAGGAGTCACGTATTGACCCGAGGAATTTCTAATTTGAGCCACTTCAAGCTTATTGCTCTCAGCATAGATGAGCTCAATGTAACCCATTGCTCCTGGAGTTTGCTTAATGACCCCAGTAACACCCTCATTTCCTTTACCCCCAAGTCCCGCAGGCCATTTTACGGACTTGCCCGAGCCCACCGACGCTTTGAACTCCGGACTGACCTTAACGAGATAATCCGTAAAAATTGAAGTCGTTCCACTTCCATCTGCTCGGTACACCGGAACAATGGCTACAGGGGGAAGCGTTACCCCCGCATTCAAAGCAGCAATCTTGCTGTCATTCCATTTTTGAATTTTTCCCATGAAAATATCGGCAATCACCTCGGGGGTGAACTTCAAGGCCGCCTTGACCCCAGGAAGATTTACACTCAAAACGACAGCACCTAAGACCGTAGGAATATGCACGATCGGAGTCGAGGCCTTCGCGAGTTCCTCGTTAGACATCGGCGCATCCGAGGCACCAAAGTCCACTGTCCCTTTGAGTAGCTGATTGATGCCACCTCCACTACCAATAGACTGATAATTGATTTGGGCTTCAGGGTTCTTTTTCTGAAAATCCGAAAACCACTTGGAATAAAGGGGGTACGGAAAAGTGGCCCCAGCCCCTTGAAGTTGCACACCTGCAACCGCCGGGCGGAAGGAGGTCAAAACCAATGAACCGACCATCAGCACAGTCCAAAAGCGCTTTTTCATGAGACTCAGATTCTCCTATTTCAAATTGGGGTCTATCAGTAGAGTTTCAACGGGAAAGCTATGGTTTTTCCAGAGAAAATTGGCCCTACTGGCCGGATTCGGTTAAGTTTATTCTCAAGGAACTTCCGCCATGACTCAAAACCTTTACCAAGACCTCGAATCGCGAGGCATCCTCAAGCAAGTCACCTCGCCTGACCTCGAGAGCCGTATGACCGACAGGCCCTTGACCCTCTACTGTGGCTTTGACCCCACCTCTGACAGCCTCCATGTGGGAAGCTTACTTCCGCTACTGACTTTAAGACGGTTTCAGAAGGCCGGACATCGAGTCATCGCGGTGGTGGGTGGTGCCACCGGAATGATTGGTGACCCCAGCGGCAAGAGCCAAGAGCGAAGCTTGCTCGACCGCCCAACCCTGGATCGAAACCTCAAAGGGATTACTTCCACGATTTCGAAATTCTTGGACCTCAGTGGACCTCATGCAGCTCGTGTCGTCGATAACGCCAGCTGGTTTGCAGGACTCTCTTACATCGATTTTCTGAGAGACGTAGGCAAGCACTTCACCGTCAACCACATGCTTGCAAAAGAGAGTGTTCGAGCTCGCCTCGAAGACCGTGAGCATGGAATATCCTACACCGAGTTTTCGTATATGCTGCTGCAGTCCTACGATTTTTATCACCTGTACAAAACTCAAGGCTGCGAGCTTCAGATCGGAGGCTCAGATCAGTGGGGCAATATTACTGCTGGTCTCGATCTGATTCGAGGTCTCGCCGGGCCTGAATCGAAGGCCTTTGGCCTTATTCATCCTCTAGTCACTAAAGCCGACGGAACAAAATTTGGAAAAAGCGAAAGCGGAACGATTTGGATCGATGCCGCAAAAACCTCGCCCTATCAATTCTACCAGTATTTTATGCAAACAGCGGATGCTGATGTCCTGACCCTGATCGATTATTTTACCGACTTGGATCTCACAGCTCGGCGAGCACTTGCGGAGCAGCTTCAAAAAAGTCCGGAAGCTCGCGAGGCCCAGCGCACTCTTGCCCGATCCCTGACCGAGCTCGTGCATGGAAAAGCCGAACTCGAGCGGGTTGAAAAAGCCTCTCAAGCACTCTTTAGCGCCGAAATTCGAAGCCTAGACGCGAAAACTCTACGTGATGCGTTCTCTGGAGCCCCGAGCTCTGCCCTCAATCGTGAAAAGCTTTCGGCCGGATACTCCTTGGTAGATGCACTGGTGGACACAACGCTTTGTAACTCGAAGGGCAATGCCCGAAAGGAAATCCAGGCTGGAGGTGTCTACGTGAATAACGAGCGAATCCAGGACCCTACTTATGCACTAACAAGCGTGAATGTGATGGAATCAGGGATGATTCTCCTTCGCCGGGGCAAAAAAACCTATCACGTCCTTAGCCTAGAAGGTGCTGATTAAGCCAACGCACCAGCCGTACGGGCGCCTCAATCTGAGGCATATGCCCGATATCTGCCCATGTGGTGAGCTGAGTTCCTGGAAGGGCTTTAACCCACGATTGAGCAAAACGAGCGGGAACGACTTGGTCCTGCTCTCCCCACAGAAGAGCGATCTCCATTTTTGCCAATACGTTGAGTTTCTCGCTGAATCCCTCATCCAGAAAGTGCCTCTGATCAATGGATTGCAAAAAAGCACGAGTATCCTCGCGCGATAAAAAAGGGACAAATAATGAACCGAGCTTTCCCCATCCCGGAGGGGTTTTAGCGAAGAGCCGATTCCCATACTCATGAGCATTCTCGGCTTGAACGAAAGACTCGAACTCTTCTCTCCATCTTTGCCGATCCTCGTGCCCACCACAAATCCCAGAGGGCGCCATCAGAATCAATTTTTGAACCGTCGACTCCAGATCCATGGCTATTCGTGCCGCAAGCCAACCCCCTAAAGAGTGACCCACCACTATCTCTGGACGCAGCTCTTTTCCTATATCGCAGGCGATTTCAAAAATCCGGTCCATCTCCGTAATGCAGCGAGAGTGCGCCAGGGACCCATGAAACCCAGGAAAATCTAGAATCACCAATTCCTCAAACCCCTTGCGCATGGCCACCGCTGCGGCCACTCCCAGCCAAGAAAACGGTGTATCTCCCCAGCCTGGAATCCAAAGAACTCGACCCCGAAGCGGTCTTTGAGGATCCCGGGGCAGGGGCAAGCGCCAAAGCGCCCACTGCATTTCGCCACGGTGACGAAGCTCTCGTTGGAGATTGCCTAAGCGTAAAATTCGCCCCAGCCCGAGATGTGCCCCACTCAGTGCACCCCGAGCGGCAAGCTCACTCCAGGGCCGTGTCGAGTCTAAGCCCCAGTCGAGTCCAAAACGCTGGAGGGCTTTCTGAACCCACCTTTGTGTTACGATGGATAAATCGCTGGCCAAGCCACTACCCTCACTTCAAAGAAAACGAGACTTCCACGGTAAGATTAAGCGTTTGCTGGCCTGCCTCAATGGTCGGAGCCTTGATCTCTTCGGAATCTCGACTTCCAAAGGTCATCATGCGAGGCGAAAAAACGTCCTGCGTCCCGCCACTCTCCGAAATCCGAAGAACCTCACCTAAACTGGCCCCGAGAGAGCTTGCTAGTTTCTCGGCTTTGATTCGTGCATCTCCAGCAGCATCTTGCAGACAACCCACCTGCTCACTGATCTGCTTTGAGTCTGACAGAAAAGACTGCAACGCGCCGACATCCTTAAGCCCTTCTCGAGAAGCAATGGCGATCAGCTCGCCAAGTCTATCGACCTGCGACGTAGCTACCCGTAATCCCATTCGTGCTCGGTAACCCTTAAACACTGACTTATTCTTTTCCCACTCTCGAACCTCGCCCATAGAATACTCGACTGTCTTTAGGTCGAGGTCCTTCAGATTTAATTTCTTAACCGCATCCCGAGTGCGCTCATAAGCCTCGGTAGCCCGACGTGAGGCGGTTTTCAGATCGTCATCTCGGAACTCAGCGGTCAGGACCATTGCGCCCCGATCCGGAGTGACATTCCGAGAACATTTTCCAGACACTGTCACTTTCCGAACCTCAGATTCAGCCTGAGAACTGCTGCTACACATTAAAAGACTTCCGAGGACCAGACTGACACTAGTGCGATTCATCATTTTTAAACGCATTATCAAATCATGCTTTCGGGTTCTTGCGCTTGTAAAGAGTCGCGCGATGCGAAAATACATCTAAAATCATCAACTGTTTGACGCCACAAATAGAAACTCTAGAAATCGGAACACGAGGCATTCTCCTGATGAAATCAGGACGAAAATACAACAGAATTTCCACACGCCTCACGGATCGGAGAGAAACTTCATGAGTCAATTTGGCCTATTTAAACAACGAAAATTCTACCCCCTGTTTTGGACTCAGTTCTTCGGTGCGTTCAACGATAACTTCTTGAAAAATGCCTTAGTCATTCTCATCACTTTTAAAGCAACTCACGTGCTAGGAATACCCGCCTCACAGATGGTTTCAGTGGCCGGAGGAATTTTTATTCTTCCATTCTTTCTGTTCTCGGCTACCGCCGGGCAACTCGCTGATAAATT
>JAGWZD010000208.1 GCA_018968995.1 Bdellovibrionales bacterium | reverse complement strand
CGGCGCTGGGTTGTTCGATAAACGAGGTGGGGCTTAGAAAACGAAAAACATCCATGAACGTCAGATCTGCGGCCATGGTGTCGCGGACTGTGGTGGCCTCTGCGCTAGTATTTGGATCAGCTCGGACGGGGGCTATGGCTAGAACCACTTTTCGAGCCTTGGCATTTCCAACGGCAATGTAAGGCTTATCGGCTGCGCGTGCTGATTGAGCGTATGACAACAATGCAAGTACAGCGAGGCTACCTAGTCCCAGACGGTGCAAACGAGTTTTCATTACAAAATTTTAGAAAATTACAGCGGGAAACCCAACGAAATTCCGTGCACAAGCAAAGAGTTCTCGTCGTCTTTCGGGGGGCGGGGGAAGGGCTGGGACTGCGCTATAGTTCGTTTGACGGCTTCATCGAACTGCATATTCCCCGAAGGCTTTAAAAAGCGCATCGTTCGCACTAGCCCTCGATTATCGATGGTAATCTCGACCTTAGCGGAGAGATTTTGGCGAGATAGCCATACAGGTAGCTCCCAGGTTTCCTGTAGCTTGCTTTTGACTAGATCTAAATAGCTGAGTTCAGCTTTTTCCGAGGCTTCACCCGACAGGGAAGTTCCTTTCGAAATTTGATTTCCTTTGATCAAAACGCCGGATTCCTGGCGGGTGTCTTGTCCTGCAACCTGGCTTCTCACTCTGGCAAGCGACTTCATTCGAGCCAAGGCCGCTTGCATTTTTCGCTCTCGGTCTTGTTCTGCTTTTTCCTCCTTTACCAGCTGCTCGATCTTTTTTCGATTACGCTCTGTGATCGACTCTGTCTTCTTTTTGAGTACCATCTCGTCAGGCTGGGCTTCTTCAGTCTTTTCTACTGTCGCAGCTGGTTTTGATGGAGCAGGTTCCTCCGCCGGAGCGGATTCCTGCGGGGGCAAAGACGGGGAAATCTTGCTGAGATCAGATTTCAAAATGTCTGGAAGTCCAACGAGATCTACACGAAGTGCAGGGCGATATTGTTTAGGTTCTCCCGGAAAAACAAGACTTCTAAGAATAATCAACACCGCAATCGCGGCATGAAGAGAGAAAGAGAGTTTCAGATTCGCTTTGATGGACTCTTCAGGGTGAGTTCCGCCTAGTCGTGGTCTTCGAGGAGGCGGAGGCAAGCCAGCAGGTGATCCGGGATCGCTCAGGTTTAGAGGAATGTAAATGGGGCCAGTCGCATCCTCTGGTAGCGGATGGGCTTGAAGGTTCCACGAGTCTGGTCCTGACGTTTCCATTTTATCTCTGTCACTTAGAGCTTAAGTTTGGAATCTCCAGGTTCCGTCACAAGACCTACTCTTTGAATTTTGGCTTTTTTGACTTCGGCCATCACCGTGGCAATCACTCCGTAAGGCAGCCCCTGGTCGGCCTGGATAAAGACTTCGACATTCGGCTTTGCCGAGGCGATCGCTTGCAGCTTACTTCTTAAAGACCCCTGTTCAATAGCCTTGTCGTTAATCAGAATCTGTCGATTTTTATTCACCACTAAAATGACGGGATCCTGACTGTCATTTAATGTTTGTGCTTGGGTCTTCGGTAAGTCGACCTGAATTCCCTGACTCATCATGGGTGCTGAAATCATGAAAACAATGAGTAGCACCAACATGACATCCACTAGGGGTGTGACGTTAATTTCCGACAGAGCTGTAGACGAGGATCCGTCTTTAATAAAACCAGCCATTTTAAGTTCCAGCCTTGCTTGAGGTTCCAGGCTGGTTTGGAGCTCTACGGTGAACAATGTTTAAAAAATCTTGTGCAAAGCAATCCATGTCGATGGCGATTCTTTTGATCTTCACCAAGATGTGGTTGTAAGCAATCACAGCGGGTACTGCAGCGGCTATTCCCATGGCCGTGGTGATCAGCGCTTCAGAAATTCCAGGAGCAACAATTGCGAGATTAGCGGCCCCACTGGCTCCAATACTTTGAAACGATGTCATGATGCCCCAAACCGTTCCGAATAGGCCAATAAAAGGCGTGGCACTTGCGGTTGTAGCAAGCCAGCTGACATTTCTTTCGAGATCTGCGATTTCTGAATTCGCTGAGCGCGATAGGGCTCTTCCCACATTGTCCATACTTTTAGGATCGCCCTGAGAGGAGTCACTCAGTTTTTTTAGCTCTCTTGCGCCATTCTTAAAAATTCTCGCAACAGGAGAGCGATCAAATCGTTCGGACTTGATCAAAACTTCGTCCATGCTTCTGCTGTTCCAAAAAACATTGAGGAACTCTGTGTTTTCCCAAGAAGCTTTTTTGAGGAGCCGAAGCTTCGAGAAGATGAGTGCCCAAGAAAAGATCGAAGCAATCATCAAAATCGCCAGAACCAGTTTACCAATGGGACCAGACTGAGAAATCAGATCGAAAACGCCGTTTTGTAACATGCTGTTTATCTTAGCGATTCACGGTGGGTGGTCCACAGGATTCTGACCACAGAGAGTAAGAGAAAAAGCTGCAATAACGCGCTTGCTAGGGGGCCACCAGCGCCACCACTGAGTAGGCGTGGCCAAAGCGATTCTCCAACGACAGAACTGAACTTCACGATCCAGATTCCTGGGAATTCGTGTCCAAAGAGCGGAAGGCTAAACAAAGACTGAAACACCCATGCTGCAGCCGCTAAGAACGCCGCGCCGACAAGATAATGACGCCCATCGAGTACTCGCGCCCCCAAAAGCAGTCCGAGTAGAACCAGGGTCAGGGTCTGACTCAGTCCTAAGTCCTGATTCCAAGTGCGAGTGATGACCCATAAAGCGGTAACGATCGCGACAGCGATCCAGCCGGAGTATTTGCTGAGGCTCAGGGAAAAGCTTGAGGAGTGGCCGATTCGAATGAGTCGAGACAAGAGAAGCTTACGAAAAACCAGTTCATCACCCAGTGCCCAGCCCCACCAAGCGAAAGACCTTAAGAGCCAATTAAAAACAGTCCAGGGCGCGTCGGTCCAAGAAAAGCCTGGTCCCAGATACTGAGAGGGGGCGACGAAAATGAGGGCGCAAATGAACGCTGCACTAGCCACTGTGGCCTTTAAAAAGGCTGGAAGAACGTTCGATATCCAAAATGAGCGCGTCATCTCCAGCCATGGCACGGGGTTCGACATGGAAAGTCCCCAAGTCAGCAGAAAAAAGGAAAGAGAACCCCATCCTTGGATAGTCCAAAAGTTCACAAAGTACTGGTCTGCAATTTCTTGAACGCTGGGTGACGAGCTGAGCATTCCATAGGTGATTAAAGACATTCCCACGAGATGAAAAAGCCCTAGCCAGCACCAATAGCTGACAAGGATGAGGGCGCAGGGCAGCAGCTGTTTTTTAAGTTCCGAAAAATTCATTGATCACGAGTGTAGTCAATAGATTGGCACATTGGCAAATTTCCATCGAGTGTTATTGTGTCAGGGAGGCAAGGAGGCTTCACCTGTGATTTCACTCAGGCAAGTATCCCGTTGGTACGCGGGCGCAGTTAGCGATCGCTCACGAGTGCTAGACCAACTCGATCTAGAACTCAAAAAGGGTGAGTTCTTGTACGTGATCGGAGGCACCGGAGCGGGCAAGACAACGCTTTTGAGACTTTTAGCAACCGAGGAACATCCTTCATCAGGAAGTCTGTCGCTCTTTGGTTACGACCTTTCTGGAGTCTCTGCTTCAACGCTTCAAACTATTCGTCGCTCGATCAGCACGATATCGCAAAAAGTTCAGCTCATCCCAGATCTTAGCGTTTTTGAAAACATCTCTCTCGCAGTGCATGCGGCCGGTAACAGGTCGTGGAATCGGGACAGCCGTGATCGCATTTTTGAGTTATTGGAAAAAGTGCAGCTTTTATCGAAGCGAGACAGGCCAGCCAGTGAACTTTCTGGAGGAGAGGCTCAACGTGTTTCAGTGGTGCAGGCGATCGCCAGAAAACCCGAGCTGATTCTGGCTGACGAGCCCACGGGGGCGCAAGATCCTGAGTCAGCGTGGAATGTTCTAGATTTATTGATGAAGGAAAATCTTACAGGGACCACAGTCATGGTTGCTACGCATGATCGTGAAATGGTTCGAAAAGTTCGAAAGAAAACGGCTTTTCTGCGCAATGGACGAATGCAAATTCATGCAGAGGAGTCGCCATGCCGATTTTAAAGTTGTCTCTTCGGGCTTGGAGGAACTCTCCGGCATCTCAGTTCGCAGCATCACTGATCAGTTCAGCTCTGCTACTTTCTGTTGCTCTGCTTGTTTGCCTTGAACTCTCGATGAGCAGTGCTCGTTTAAAGTTGGAGCATGAAAATCGAATCAGTATTTTTTTGGCTCCAACTGTTGCGCCGACCGATGAGTCCAAGATCACCGACCGAATTCAAGAAGTCATCGGAGCTCACGCGGAGTCAGTGCTGCAATCTAAGTTTGTTCAAGCGCAGGACACCATG
>JAGWZD010000207.1 GCA_018968995.1 Bdellovibrionales bacterium | reverse complement strand
GCAGAAGGCTGAGCAGAAGGCTGAGCAGAAGGCTGAGCAGAAAGCTGAGCAGAAAGCTGAGCAGAAAGCTGAGCAGAAAGCTGAGCAGAAAGCTGAGCAGAAAGCTGAGCAGAAGGCTGAGCAGAAAGCTGAGCAGAAAGCTGAGCAGAAGGCTGAGCAGAAAGCTGAGCAGAAAGCTGAGCAGAAGAGTCAGGTATCCAGTCAAAAGGGGCAGCAGAAGTCAGCCTGATTTCAGCTCTTTGTTGAGTGTTGACCGGTATCGGCCGGGGCGCACTGGGCTCTTAAAGCCTAGATCCGCCCCGGCTCTTTTTCAGTCACATCCGGATTTGACTCCATCCTCGGGGAAGGCTAGACGCTGGGACGTAGTTCTCCGCGTGGGTTCCCCGGGGGTTTGTTGATACTGAAAAATGGAAGCTCAAGCATGTACGTCCGGAGCGATTGGAAAAAAGCGAGTCAGTTTCATGATTTAAGTGAGCGGGAAGTCCTGAAAGAGGTTTATCGTCGCGTCGCCCAGTGTTCGGCTCATCAACAAGTTCCTGTTGTTCTTCTGGATTTAGACTCAACCCTCTATGAAGTCGGGCCACGAACCCACCAAATCCTTCGGGAATGGCTCGATACCGCTGAGGCGCGTGCTTTCCCGAACATTAGAAGCGAGCTCGCGCGATTAGAGCAGGAACATGTGGGATATTCCCTGAGAGATACGTTCTCTGCGCTAGGTGTTGCCGCCCCTGAACAGGAACTTCAGCAGGCTCTTTCGGTCATCAAGACGTTTTGGCAGGCTCGGTTTTTCTCCAATGACTACCTGAAATATGATCGCGCTTATGAAGGTGCGGCCGAGTTTGTTCAAGAAGTGCACGGAATGGGAGCCTTCGTGGTCTATCTCACGGGTCGTGACGAACCCGGAATGGGGGCTGGCACACGATCCATGCTGATTCGCGACCGCTTTCCTTGGGCGACCGAGCGAACTCATCTGCTTTTAAAGGCGGCCTATGGCCTATCCGACCTGGAGCATAAGGTAAACGCATCGTCATTTATCCGTAAGACGGGTGAACTGGTGGCCTCGTTTGAAAACGAGCCAGCCAATCTGGTTGCGATCTATGAGCAGTTCCCACAAGCCATGCATGTTTTCGTTGAAACGGTGAGCAGCGACCACGCAGCCCCGGCAGCGATGGGCCTCTACCGGATTTGCGGCTTTCGCTAACGTTTTAAGCTCAAAAATATTCGTGAAAAATGCAACTTCAGGTTGCGATTGAAGCCTTTCGCCTTTATATCGGTCGGCAAGGGGTGGGGGGTCTTCATGATGAATAGGTCCTGTTTTGCCATGATTTTTGGCCGGCGTGTATTTGTAACAGTGGGTTTTTTAATGATCTCCGGAGCATCCATCGATGCTTTTGCTCTTGAGATTCCCTCCACAGACCTCTGGAAAAAGCTTCCTCAAATCGGTCGCTTGCAGATGGCTTGGTCGGAGCTTGGTTCCCAGTCCCAAATCTATCAGTTTCTGACCGGTAAAAAGCCGGAATTTCGATTGGAAGGCGAGTCGGTTTCGCCTGAAATGAGCACCTATCGTTTTCAACACTATATCAATGGGTTACCCGTTCTTGGTTCTCAATCCTTGCAGCACCAGAAGCTTGGAGTAGTCGGTGGAGCGAGTTGGACCCATGAATTAGCGCACTTCGATCTCGTCACCATACCTACTTTGAATGTTGAGGCTGCCTCTGGAATCGTCAGGACTCATCTTTCTGGTCGAGAGATTGCTGAAAAGCCGCTTCTATTGATCATCCCGGCGATGCGACAAGGAACTGCAAAGTTAGTCTACCGTTTTGTCGTTGCCGCAGAAGGCTCGAATCCGGGTCGTGTTGTAGATGTCGACGCTCACAATGGAAAGGTCCTCGCCGATATTTCTCGCCACTGGACCATCGCCCCAGTGGATGTTTACGCGACCAACTCGAAGTGTCAGCAGTTAGAATCGGACGCTGACTCCTTGGGCGGAAAGGCGCCCATCAGCGTAGATTATCAGAAATGTAAATTGGTAGTCCAAAATGGCGTAGCCAAGCCTAATGCTGATCGTGATGCGGTTCGCGCGTCTGAGAACTCTCAAAAGGTTCTGCATTACTACTGGGACAAGCATGCCCGAGATAGCTTCGATGGCCAGGGCGCTAAAGTGAATGCGATCGTTCATATTGGCGAGAAGTGGGTCAATGCCTTTTGGGACTCTGAAAATGAAATTATGGCTTACGGCGATGGAGATGGAGAAATCTTCAAGCCGTTGACCGAGTCCGTCGATGTGGCCGGCCACGAAATGACTCATGGAGTAGTCAGCAAGACTTCAAATCTCGAGTATCAGTCTGAGTCAGGCGCTCTGAATGAAGGCTTTGCCGACTATTTCGGTGAGTCGATTGAAGGTCACGACGACTGGGTGATGGGAGCCAATCTATTTTTCGACGCCGAACAAGGAAAGAACGGCATCCGAAACTTGAAGGACCCTCATCAGACCACCTACAGGATGCGTGATGGAAACGGTGCAGTTGTCTCCAAGCCGGCTCCTGCTAAATACAGCGAGATCTTTAAATTCGACGACGATAGCTGCGGAGGCCACAATGACAACTGTGGTGTCCACATGAATGCAACCCTGATGGGGCACATGGGCTACCTGATGGTAGGGGCTATTGGGCGTGAAAAATCCGACAAGCTTTTCTACACCACACTGGTGCACTACCTGACCAATACCTCTGACTTTAAAGCGTTTGGTCAAGGCGTTCGCAAGGCGTGTGCATCGCTTTTTGATGCAGCTACTTGTACCTCTGTCGATAAGGTAACGGCTCAGGTCGGTCTGTGATCGGAGCGCTAGCAGCGCTAGCGTCGTCTTTTACTTGGAGTGCTGGAAGCTCGGTCTACGCGCGTCTTTCGAAGGACTATCTGCCCTCTCAGGTAAACTTTTCTAGGGCGTTGACTGCCTTGCCTCTATTTATACTCAGCGCTGTGTTTTTCGGCGAAATGGAGTCTAGAGAGGTTTGGACTCGGTTAGTTTCCGGAAATGGCTTCTGGTTACTCATGAGCATGCTGGGCAGCTACGGGCTTGGAGACATGGCTTTTTTTTGGAGTGTGCGCGCTCTCGGTCTTCCAGGTGCTTTAGCGATCGCATCGTCTTATCCATTTTGGTCGGCTGCCGCTGGGGTGATCTTCGAGGGCCATAGTCTTTCAGCCTTAAAAATTCTGGGAGTTGTGTGCACCGTGCTGGGAACGGTCGTCGTGGTTTTGGTAGGTTATCGTCACCGAAATCGGATCATCACGGATTTTTTTGATCGTTTCGAGGTGGGTCTGGCTCTCGGGTTTATTACTTCTTTGTTTTGGGCTCTGAACACTTTTGCCGTTTCAAAAGGGGCGCAGGGGCTTTCTCCGCACGTGGCAAACTCCGTTCGAATGATCGCAGCCTTAGCGATCTGTCCGGTAGTGGGTTTGGTGCTCCAAAGAAAATGGCGAACTGGCATTCCGTGGCAGAGCTTTAAACCGGTGAGCTGGGTTTTTGCTTTAGAAGCCTACGGTGGATCGTTCTTTTTTGTCTATGGGCTGGCTCATTCGCCCCTGGCAGTGGCATCTGCACTGTCCTCTCTGTCGCCAGTAATTGCTGTTCCCATGGCCTGGATGGGAAAGCACGAGCCCGTATCCTGGGTCAAAGCCTTGGGGGTCTGCGTGGCGGTCTTGGGGGCAATTCTACTCGTGATTCCTTAAGTAATTCGCTCCGATCGCTTCACGCTGCGTTGGTTCTGCGGCAGGATCTTCTTGCGAAGGCGGATCGATTTCGGAGTGACTTCAATCCACTCATCTTCATCGATCCACTCCAGGCACTGCTCAAGCGACATCTTCCGGATGCCGGCCAGTGTGACCAGGAATTCGGCACCAGCCGAGCGAATGTTGGTGAGCTTCTTCTCGCGGCAAGGATTGACGTTCAGGTCGTTATCCTTGCTGTGCTCGCCAATGATCATGCCCTCATAAACCGGCACGCCGGGGCCGAGGAATAAAATGCCCCGATCTTCGAGGCCCATCAGGCCGTACTCTACCGTTTCTCCCGAGCGATCCGAAATCAGCGATCCGACCAGGCGGTGGGCGATCTCACCCTTATGGGGCTCATAGCCCATGAGTAGCGTGCTCATGAGGCCAGCACCACGCGTGGCAGTGAGGTATTTCGAGCGCATCCCTAGAAGACCACGGGTCGGAATATCAATTTCCAGACGAACACGTCCCACGCCCTGGGGTTCGTACTTGGTTAAGATGCCTTTGCGCTGCTGAAAGAGCTGCGTGACTTCGCTTGCGTGCTGTTCTGGAAGGTCCAGGACGGCGCGCTCCATCGGCTCGAGGCGAGTGCCGTCTTCAGCGGTTTGGTACAAGACCTGGGGCTTGC
>JAGWZD010000206.1 GCA_018968995.1 Bdellovibrionales bacterium | reverse complement strand
GTTTTTTTACTCTAGATAATCAATGGCTCGTTCAGATGAGCTTCTGGGAGGTGCCAGGGGCTAGTTCTCAGGTCAAGGAGCTGATCGAACGATCTTTTGATAAGCATGGAGGTCGTTGTAAAAATTTTATTGAGGTCACTCACGGCTTTGGTCGCGCTCAGATTTGAGGAAACATTTCTACTGGTTCTAGAGTGAATTTTGGACAGCGCCAGAATTCTTGCTTAAGTTGCGACTGCGCTACTCATTACGCAGCCTTCTGTCTTCCTTGGCTGGAGAGGTGGGCAAACGGGATCCAAGCATCGGTTCTTCGAACCTTTTGCTTACAGCATGGACTACCGTCGATTCGGTTTCATACGCTTCGAGCGTGCTTTGGGACGCAGTTGCTTCGCCAGGGGATCTCAGCCGCGATCGTGATGAAGATTGCAGGCTGGAAGGATCTTAAGACGATGCAGCGGTATATTCGTCTTGCAGGGGTGGAAGTGGCAGGAGCGACTGATGGATTGTCAGTGCTTCCGCCGATTGAAGTCGCTGCAAATGTCGTTTCACTACGACCTCGAGAGAAGTAGCCGGAGGAGCCGACGTTAGTCGGCATTAGCCGGTTTAGTCCCGTACCCGCCCCGTGAAAATGTAACCCAGTGAAGTTAGATAAAATATTTGGACTTGGGTCCGAATCCACCATTTAACCCAACAGAAAAGGGCTCCCTTCGGGGGGCCCTTCTTATTTCAGGAAAACACCGATAAACCCCGGGTTCCGATAAAATCGAGCTCACTTTTGTGATCATTAGCGGAGATAACAGAATGTTATTTTCGTAGTCACACACCAGTCACATTTCAGTCACACACTTTGAGTCTGCCCATGACGCAGTCTATGCGCTTAGACGGATTCACGCCCTGTGGCAGGCGACCAGGTTTGTTTTCAATAAGTTGCGAGGTCCGAGTCTACGCGTCTCCTGTCTACACACGTAGAAAGGATGTTTTATGTCATCGCGCAGCCAAATGAAACGTATCACCCTCGCGTCACGAACCCTGAAGTTCTTAAGACAACAGGCGGGGCTCAGTACCCGGGGGGCAGCCCGAGTCTCAGGCCTTCATGATGGAGTCATCAATCACCTCGAGAACGGACGGATTACGATTCACCCGAGGCATCTTGAGAAGCTGCTACAGGCCTATCAGGTGCCGCTGAAGACCTATGAATTATTCGCCTCAGGGGAAGTGAAGCTTCCAGTGAATCTGCACGCCGAGTGTATCGAACTGATTCACCAGATGAGTTTGGAGCAGCTTCGGACGGTGCATCCGGTGTTGTTGTCGTTAGCGGGGAGAGGGTGAGTAGAGGACGCCCAACAGAAATTAAAACCAGTATGAAACCTTCCGAACGCCAGAAAGCGTTACTCTAACGCGCTGAGAAATGATGACTCCTAAATGTCCAGGAGAGGCTTGCCACAGCCCGATGGCCTATCTCGCCAAAGCGATCGATAGCGTTCTCGCGAAGGTCGATGATCAGGCGAAAATTTCCGCTGAACTCGAGGCAGCGCTTGATGCAAAAATCAGGAAACAAAAAGAAGATCGCGAGGCCAAAGAGAGAGAAGACAGAGAGATCGCCGAGAAAATTGCAGAGTTTGAGCGGGCGCACCCGGACGAACATAAACGCCTCGAGGAAATCGAGCGCCTTACCCACGGGTCACTCCTAAAAAGTCCAAACGCCAAGGTCGTGATCGCTGCTCAAAGGTGGTGTCACCAATGAGCCGCCAAAAACGTTCCTATCAAGCCAAAGTGATGTCCCAGAACATCCTCGCCGAGCAGATCGTCCAGGTATTTGCCCATGAGATCCGGGGGCTAGTGTCAGCGCTTTCGCTTCAACTGGCCCTAATCGAGCGAGATCCAGAGCGTGCGATGAAGGCAGGGTTCATCAAAAAAGCACGAGATCAGGTGGAGGCACTGACTCGGTTTATTCGGCGGATCCTTACCATTCATGGATCACCCGATATTGCTCCCACGCTAGAGATAGAAGAGGTGGAACTGTCCAAGCTCATTCAGAACTCGTGTTCACTAATGAAAGAGTCGATTGAGAGAAGGGGTTGTACCCTATCGATACAGGTCGAAGACGGAATCATCGTTTCTTGTGACTCCATTAGGGTGCAGCAGCTCCCATTTAACCTCATTGATAACGCAGTGAAGTTTTCAGGAGGCGGAGAGGTGTTTGTTCGCCTCTATCGACGAACAATGGATCAGGCAGTTCTCCTAGAAGTGGAAGACTCTGGTAGAGGAATTCCTCAGGAGTCTCTTAAGACGATTTTCAAAAAATTCTCTCGCGGAAAAAACTCTCGAACGGTGCCCGGGCTGGGGCTTGGGCTACATGTGTGCGCAAGGATTGTTCAGGCGCATGGTTGGGAGATAGGAGTATTGAATAGCCATATGGGCGGAGCAGTCTTTAAAATTCAGCTCAGTTCGCACTAAGTCCCATCGTATCTTAGAGCGGGCTGAAATTAGGCCAACCGATTAGAGTGAAAACAAAGACGGCACGACAAACAAGAAATAGACGCGTACTGGCCTCTTTTTACTCATCGTTGGAGCCACTTGTGCGCTGATCGCCAAAGGCGTTCTCGCCGATAGTTTTGACTGAGTCTGGGATCACAACATTCGTGAGTCGATTATCGTAGAACGCACAGACACCAATGGTTCTCACAGAGCTTGGGATGACGATACTGGTGAGATCGTTACTCGCGAAGGCATTATCTTCGATCGTCCTTAGAGAGTTCGAAAGGATCACGCTCTTGAGTCGGTTTTCGCAGAAAGCCTGATCTCCAATTCTGACCACAGAATCTGGAATGATGACACTCCTGAGTCGGTTCTTCGCGAAGGCCATGTTCTGAATCTCTTTTAGGGATTCTGAAAGAACCACACTCTCCAGCTGATTTTCGTGAAAAGCCATGACGCCGATTTCTGCAACCGAGTTGGGAATGCGGAGCGTGGTAAGAGCGTTGTGAGAGAAGGCACCAGTCTCGATCGACTTGATGGAATCTGGAATGACGACCCTCTTGATCTGGTTATTGGTGAAAGCCCACTCGCTGATAGTTTCCACAGAATCCGGGATGAAGATGCTCGTAAGCTCGTTGCCTGCGAACGCTCCTACGCCGATGGTCCTCACAGAATCCGGAATGACGACGCTCGTAAGCTTCTTGCCTCCGAAGGCACCATCACCGATCGTCCTGACAGAATTCGGAATGACCACGTCGGTTGGGCAGCTTTTGGTAGACCACCAGGGCCTGCCATAACCCACCACCGTGCTCTGACTCTTGTCGCTAAACTTGAAGCAGTTCAAAGGTGTTGCATCCTGGGCCAGAGCGTTTGCAGAAGCGAGCAGGGCGGCAAGGGTGAGAGAGCGAATGACTTTTGATTGCACGGAGTGCTCCTTCAATAAGCGAGGTTGAAACCTTTGAGGCCGAACCGTACCCGAACGTAACGCAATGAGTCAAAAAGATTATATGTCCCAAATTAGTTCAATAAAAACAATAATTTATTACCGTAATTGTCGACCCCAGCTCTAGGAAGGAGACCCCATGAGGATAAGACTAAGGCTGGCCGTGTGAAGAGAGGGGGTTGCTTTTTATATCGGTAATCGATATAACGATATAGTGATTCGATCCATCAAAGGGCAGCTGACTCAGGATATTTTTGATGGAAAGAGCTCAAAGGAAGCTCGCAAGCTCGATGTGAAGCTTCATGCGGTGGCCCGCCGAAAGCTTGACCAGCTCAATGCAGCGGTGAGGCTAGACGACCTGCGCATTCCGCCGGGCAACCGACTGGAGGCATTAAGTGGAGATCTTAAGAGTTTCCATAGCATTCGAATCAACGAGCAGTGGCGAATCGTCTTTCGATGGACATCAACGGGTCCAGAGGACGTTCGGATTGAGGATTATCATTAGGAGGTGCTCACGTGTTACCGAAGTATCGAAGGCCCACCCATCCAGGTGAGATTCTTTCTGAAGAGTTTCTAAGACCGCTTGGCATTTCTCAAACGAAGTTGGCGGCGCACCTCGGGTGGGCACATGCCAAGATCAATGAAATTGTGAACGGCAAGCGCGGCGTGACCGCTGAGACAGCGCTCGCTTTTTCGGATGCGTTTGGCACATCGGCCGAGTTTTGGATTAACTTGCAGATGAACTATGATCTCTGGGAAGCTCAGCAAGAGCACAAGAGGCGAAAGAAGATCGCCTAAGGCGGAAAGCAAACCCCAGCGACTAGCGGATCCGTTCGACACCCCCAGCGGCTACAGCCTCTCTGTCATTCTCGATATCGAACAGGCGAACAACAGAGAGATTCCGATCAACTTACGGACGGATTACGATTCACCCGAGGCATCTTGAGAAGCTGCTACAGGCCTATCAGGTGCCGCTGAAGACCTATGAATTATTCGCCTCAGGG
>JAGWZD010000205.1 GCA_018968995.1 Bdellovibrionales bacterium | reverse complement strand
GGTGCCTTCAGATGGGGCAGAGCCTGGGGCTCGTCCGGTTGTTGACGAGGGCAAGAGCGCTGCAGGAGAGGTTCTGACTTCCACTTTGCCCTGAAGCACAGTGACCTCGGTATTGGAGTACTGGTGTTCAGGAAGTTTTTCAATTTTTGACTGAGAGAGGTTTTTCAGCCCTTGAAGGTCATGGAGGTCGGATTTAACGACGAATTCCGTTCCGCGCACTCCCATAGTGGCACTCGAGGTGCGAACTTTAAACTGGCTTCGCCCTTCGAGTTTTTTGGTGACTGCGGCGCGAACCGAGCCATAGGCCATCGTGCTAGCCACTTGGCGATTTTGAGCCGAAGCGATTTTCATTTGATCGACCCGAAACAAAGAACTGGGACCAATGTCGAGAATCGATCGGTCTTGAAGCAAGATCTTCACTCGGCCATCACTCGGGGTGCTGATCACATCGCCCACGAACACTTCTTTTCCGGGCTGAGCGGGGCGCAGATTTTTCGAGTGGCTGCCCGCCTCTTGTCGAATCATCACTTTTCCAGTCACGCTGACCATTCGTCCTGCAAGTTCGCTCGAGCTTTGACCGAAAGCGTGGACAGGCAGGGTGACCCAGCAGAAGGCTAGAGCCAAGCGGATTCCCCTCTCGATTCTGGTCTGGGGTCTGGAGTCCATCTTGATCAGTATAGAAGATTTTCCTTGAGGCGCCAATTTGCCGACAGGAGGTCCTGGGTTTTCTTCGACACACCCCAAATTCTTGGTGGTAGTGTTACGGTATGTTTCGTTTGGCGCTTTTGGTTCTTTTGGTTCCATCTTTAGTCTTAGCGGTAGAATCCCACCCCGGACTTGAGGCCGAGGCCACTTATTCTGAGGCCGTGATCGCTTATCATCAGAGAAAGCTCGAGGTTTCGAATAAAATCATCGATCAGCTTCTGAAGACCCATCCGGATTATCTTGCAGCCCTTGAGCTGAAAGCCCTGAATCTCAAGGAGTTGGGACAAGAAAAAGAGCGCGTTGCGCTTCTTCAGAAAATTCTAGAAGTGAAGCAGCGCAAGGAGAGTGGACCGCTTCATTTCGAGCTCGGTCTTTGGTTTCAAAAGCAACAGAGTCTAGAGCTTGCGAAAACCCATTTTGAGGCAGCGGCAGATTTGGGGTTCAATGAGGTTCCCGCCAGACTTTTGGCAGGGATGATCTCTTTTAACGCGGGCGATATGGGTCGAGCCGAAAAGCAGATGCTCATCGTGAAGCGTTTAGGAAGCACCGAGATGGAGCTGGCTTCAGCCTACTATCTGGGGTTGATCAATTTTAAGCGAGGCAATGGGGGGCTTGGAGCGGGGTATCTGCTTGAGGCGCGCGCGATTGCCCAAAAATCCCCGCAGCTTCCATTGGCCCAACAGCTTTCAAAGCCCATGGAGCAGGTACTCGAGCCTTTTGGAAAGGCGCAGTGGTTTTTGAATCTGTCGATTCTGAGTCAGTATGACTCGAACATTTTACAAATTCCCACCAGTGCCAGTGCTCAGCAGGGAAGCAATCAGTCGTCCCCCAAAGCCACAGTGCTTGCTGGTTTTGGGTACATGCAAGCGCCGCTGTCTCGGTTTCAGCTGGTTCCCAGTTATCGGTTTAATGCCAACAAGAATTTTACCTCAGGTTTAGAGTCCTACGAGTACGCCAGCAACACTGTAGCGATGGCATTGAATTACACTCCATTGGCGCGATTTTCGGGCAGTTTGAAGGCAGAGCTGACCCATACGTTTCAAAACTTTGAGGGAAGTTACCGCTCCTACACTGCGCTTGCGGATTTTGGTCCTCAGTTGAAATGGATTTACTCTGAAAACCTTCAATTGATTTTTGAGGCATCCCTGAGACCCCTGATCAATTTTTCACAACGAGAATTAGGCGGCACGGGTCAGGGTTATCGTTTGAGTTATCGCCGCGAGGGTGCGAGTCGAAGTTTTAATCCTACCTTGTCGTTGGGATTGGATTTTACTGGAACCCGTGACCTCACGTATCGTTCAAAGGCTCAATCGGTTTCGTTCGCGAATTTGATTCGATTGCCGGGCAATTATCAGCTGACCCCAGGAATCGACTTTGCTTGGAATGAGTACCAGGATGCTTCACCGGCTCGTCACGACAAAACGGTTACGGGACGCTTGGGATGGTTAAGGCCGGTGTCGGCTTCATGGACTTTGCTTGGGGATGGAAGTTTTACGGCAAACTCGTCCAACTTGTCGGGAAGCTACACTTACAATCGTTGGGTGGTGAGCCTCGGTGCGAGTTACTCGAGATAATTCTTGAGAGAGTAAAACTTGAGAGAGAAAAAATGGTGGAGCTAATCGGGGTCGAACCGACGACCTCTACAATGCCATTGTAGCGCTCTACCAACTGAGCTATAGCCCCACGTCACAAAAAACGTTGTGGACCAAAGGGATACCGACGCCTGGGGCGGTTTGCAAGTAGCAATTTGGGTCTCTTTTTTAGCGCGTCAGAGCCCGATTTTGAGGCGAGGCGTACTGCAGACTAAAGATTCGATTTCGACTTGCAGCGTACCTGCGGCTCACGCGGGTGAAGAGGCTCATCGAGCGATCTTGTTCGGTGCCGATGATCGAATTCGCCGCTGCGTGAGATCCAAATTGCTCGGACTTGGGACCCAGAGGGCTGCCATCTTTAGGCTTACCGGTCAGGCCTTGAGTCAAGGCTGCAAGCGCATCTCCGAGGCCTGCCATGGGGTCTGATGAGGAAGAGGTACCCCCAGCGCCTCCGCCAGAGTAGGTGGCTGGGGCAACGTGGCTTCCCGCGCGCAGGTCTTGTTCTGCTTTAGCAATGGCGGCGGCGACCAGTCCTCGTTTTTCTTCGCCCAAGGATCGCCCTGCCACGGCATCAATGATGCTCCCGGTGCTATTTTTGGCCATCAGGTCATCGATCGGAAGCCCACTGAGTTTTTCGAGTTGCGAGATAAATGCAGGGTTAGAAGCAATCGCAGGCATACCGTCGCCACCATTGCCCGCAGCGCATCGAAGGGAATTGGTGTAGCCCTCGCAGTTTTTTGAATTCGAGCTGAACCCGCCATTTCCAAGACCGCCTCCGGAAGGAGAGTCGGTACTGGTTGCCGAAAGCTTCGAGGAATCGCTAACGATTCCATTGACAGCCACTGCACCTGTCGAGGCGGCAGGGGGAGGCATGAAATCGGTGGAGGCCTGGACCGCTTTGGCTTGAGCATCGGCTAATTGCTTGGCTTGATCGCGATTTTCTTTGGCCGTTTTTTTAGAATTTTCAGCGCCCATGAAATTCATTACGGACATTCCGGTTTCAACGGCAGCCGCCACACAAGAAGTCATATCCGATTGGGTTTTAGACGCTGCTTTGCCTGCCTCTGAACTTGCCTTGGTACTAGCAGTAGTGCTTGCACCAGTAGCGCCTGCAGCAGCAGTAGCGCCAGTCGCTCCTCCAGAGCCGAAGCTGCGAATTAATCCATAGGCGCCCACGAGGGCGCCTGCGGCTCCAGTGAATTGCTGGGTCATGATGGCATCCGTGGCTCCAGCCGCGATTGATGCTCCAGAACAAATGTGGGCGAGAGTAACACCCGCTCCCAAAGCGGCATTGGCAACACACGGAATGAGGCAGATTCCAGCCACCCCGGCGTGCACTCCTCCGAGCATTTGTTGGTTTTTGGCCGCTTTGTCAGCTGCCTCGGCGGCGGCACAGTATTCTCCAGATTGCTGTAATACCTGCGGACTTGCTCCGCTTTTTTTACTGCAAGGATCGCCCGAGGACTGGGCCTGTTCGGATCCTCCACCCGATCCCTGGCCCGATGATGAGCCCTGCGAAGCCGGAAGAGACGTGACGGCTTGAGCAGGGTTGTTTTCAGTGAGCTGCGCATTCGGGTCTTGGCCGTACGGTGTGGAACTCGGCGAGGGAGTCGGCGTCGGACTCGAGGTGTTAGCCAGCGAATACGGACTCACCATTGCCAATGACACGATCAAAAGACAGATCGTTCTCACGAACTTCGTTTCTGCTCTTTTCACAGTACTTCCTCCCCGAGACGCCTCAGAGTTTTAAAAAAGAGCGACACGTCCTGCTTTTGCTTTCGACTGATACGCTTGATGAACCCGTTGGAAGATATTCACACTCTTATCTAAAAACGAGTAGGGCACTTCCGAAGCCGGATCTCGGCCAAATTCTTCGAGACTGGGCTTGCCCAGTTGTTCTTCTTTTTGTTGTCCGGCCATCAGCTTTTCCATGAGTGAAGCGAGGTCTGGGCCTCCTTCGCCGGCGCCACGGCCGCCGCCACCACCGGCATAGCCGCCCCCTCCGCCGCCACCACCACTGTAGCGGGCTTCTGCGCTCGGGGCATTTCCGCCGCCGCCGCCTGAATCCCAGTGATTACCGCCCAAGTCTCCAGTCACCCCTCCAGCACCCAGCTCTCGAGGAGATCC
>JAGWZD010000204.1 GCA_018968995.1 Bdellovibrionales bacterium | reverse complement strand
AGCTGCCATGGGAAGACATAACGCCCTTCACACGCACGCATTTCCGTTTATTGATGCCCCATTAGTGAATCAACAGCTTCTGGGTGAAGAGGGCTTAAACGACATCGGCGCTTCAGCATCTGCACTGCTACCGACTTCTTGGTTTCTCGAGTTGACCGTTCAGGCGCTCAGTGCGAGATCCGAGCCTCTTTACGGCAGCGCTGACCCCAATGCTCTCGTCGGCGTCGCTCAGCTTAAAAATCTTTGGGATCTTTCTGAAAGCACCACCTTGGAACTCGGTCTTTTTGGTACCTCAGGTAAAAATGCCTCAGAGAAATCGTCCCACGTGTTGGGCTCTGATCTTACGATCAAATGGCGTCCTACTACGGGAGGAAAGTTTCGCTCATGGGCCTGGACCACCGAGTACCTGAATGGAATTCCCACCTCGGGCGAGCGAATCGGAGGATTAGCTTCGTGGGTTCAGTATCAGTTTGCTGAGCGCTGGTGGATTCAAGGCCGATTCGAGCATCTGGGCATACCTCGCGATTCTAGTCTTGCTTCAACACAAAAGCAGTCCTTGCTCTTAGGATTCTTTCCCTCAGAGTTCTCGGGCTATCGACTTCAATATGATCGCGAGTCTGAGCCAGGCGAGCATGCTCATCATGCCGTTACGCTTCAGTGGAATATCAGTATTGGAGCGCACCCCGCTCACGCCTACTAAAAAATTGGAGTCGATCGACTATGAAATCGTGGAAAATAAAACGACCTATGAGTTGGATTCTATTTATCGCACTCAGTTTCGCGCTGAGCTCTCTTTCGATCGGGACGGCCCAAGCCGAAGTCAAAGTGCTGACCAGCACGTCCGATCTTGCTGCCATTGCGAAGGTCGTGGGTGGCGATCTAACTTCGGTAGAGTCCGTAGCGAAAGGCACCCAAGATCCTCATTTTTTAGAGGCCAAACCCTCGTTCATGCTAAAGACCAATCGCGCCGATCTTTTCGTTGCTGTGGGATTGGATTTAGAGATCGGATGGCTTCCCTCGATTCTCAGGGGCGCTCGTAATCCGAAGGTCCAGTCAGGAAGTGCTGGATATCTTGAGGTGGGTCCTCTGGTTGATCCGCTTGAAATAGCCACCGGGGAAGTGACTCGTGCCGAAGGGGATGTGCATCCTTTGGGAAACCCTCACGTCACCCTAGATCCGAAGCGTTGCGCAAAGATTGCCACTGCTATCGCCAAACGCCTCGGCGAGATCGACCCGCCTCATGCAGCCCAGTATCAGGCTCGAGCAGAAGAGTTCCAGAGGAAGATCGAAGAGAAAACTAAACTCTGGACTCAACGCCTTGAAAAGACCGGCATCAAAAAAATGATCACTTATCACAAAACGCTGAATTATTTTTTTGATCGCTTTGGTATTCAAAACGTTGCCCTGCTCGAGCCCAAACCTGGAATACCACCCACGAGCGGACATATTCTAAAAGTGGTATCGATCATTAAAGAGCAGAAAGTACCACTCATTCTGGTCGAAAATTTTTTTGACCCCGCTGTGACGCGAAAAATTCAACAGGAAGTGCCTTCGGTTCAAACCCGAATTATTCCAGTATCTGTTGAGGGTGAACCCCTCATCAAAACCAACGAGGACCTTTTTGAGGCGATCGTAAAGTCGATTGAGGGGGCTGCGGCAGCCGCTGGGGCCTCACGATGAATTCCGTATCTTGGACTGAGGCCCTTTCGTTTCTCGCTGCTCCATTTGTGATGTGCCTAATTCTTGCCGGTATTCACTGCTACTTGGGTTTGCATGTGCTGGCTCGTGGGGTCATCTTTGTCGACCTCAGCCTGGCTCAAGTGGCCGCTTTTGGCACCACACTGGCGATCTTGCTCGGCTTTGAACACCACGGGACGAGTACTTATTTCATCTCGCTAGGAAGTACGTTTCTAGCTGCCGCTCTATTTGCCTTGGCACGCAGGCAGGAAAAGAATTTCTCGCAAGAAGCCATCATCGGAATTGTCTATGCGCTCGCCTCTGCTGCAGTGGTTTTGGTGGTCGACAAGATCGCTCACGGAGCCGAGCACATTAAAGATTTACTGGTAGGCCAAGTCCTCTGGGTGACCTGGCATGATGTCGGAAAAACAGCACTGATTTATGCAGCGGTCTCGACGGTTCATTATCTTTTTCGAAAGCAACTTCTTGCCGCCTCGTTTCGTGAAGAAAACTCAGGAGATGTGTCTCCAGGCGGATTCTGGGATTTTCTATTTTACGCGCTTTTCGGAGTGGTGATTACCTCTTCAGTGAGTCTAGCAGGAGTTCTTCAAGTCTTCGCCTACCTGATCGTTCCTTCAGTCGTGAGCACCGTATTTTTCGATTCCATTCGAGCCAGGCTTCTCTTTGGGTGGGCTTTAGGTTTTGTCTTAAGCTTCATCGGGCTTGCTCTGAGCTACCACTGGGACCTCCCTGCTGGCGCATTCATCGTGGTTTGTTTTGCAGGCCTGCCCGTGCTGCTATTGCTTTTGATGTCTCTATTCAAAAGGCGTGACTGTTAGGCCTTGCTCAGGTAGCCAATATCGCATGCAAAGCTGCGATGTGGTCATCCTCGGCGCTGGTGGCGCAGGCCTGATGTGTTCGATTGAGGCCTCCAAGCGTGGACGCCAGGTCATTGCACTCGATCATGCGAAACGCTTAGGCGGTAAGATTCTGATCTCAGGTGGCGGGCGCTGTAATTTCACCAATCTTGGCGCCTCGCCAGCGAACTACAAATCTCAGAACCCGCATTTCTGTAAATCGGCCCTCTCGCGATACCCGTCGCAACGCTTCATCGACTTAGTCGAAAAGTATGGCATCGCCTATCACGAGAAAAAATTAGGCCAGCTTTTCTGTGACCATTCCGCCCAATCCATCGTAGATCTACTCGAGGCTGAATGTCAGGAGGCAGGGGCCGAGATCTGGCTCGATACCAAAATTGAAGGTCTTGAAAAAACAGAGTCTGGATTCCGTGTAACAAGCTCGCGAGGAGCACTCGAATGCCAGTCGGTGGTAGTGGCCACGGGCGGACTTTCTATACCGAAGATTGGCGCCACTGGACTGGGATACGAGCTTGCCCAAAAATTTGGACATCGCCTCATTGAGCGCGCGCCAGCGCTTGATGGTTTCACGCTGGGTTCTGAAGACACGACTCGATTCGGCGGACTTTCAGGCACTTCATTCGATAGCCTCATCACCACAAACGGAGTTAGCTTTCGCGAGAATATTCTTTTCACGCATGCCGGCCTCAGTGGTCCGGCCTCACTTCAGGCCTCCCTTCACTGGTATCCCGGAGATTTAGTAACGATAAATTTCGTACCCGCTTTACCGAATCTATTTAGTTGGATGATGGATCGAAAACGATCCGGTGATCGCTCTTTGGTGCGTACATTGCTCGCTAGCCATCTTGCCGAGCGCATTGCCCATCGGCTTTGCGAACTCGAGTGGCGCACTGAACTTCCACTGCCACAAGAAAGCGAGAAAGCCCTCGAGGCTTTCTGCAACCGCCTGCAGGCTTGGCCGATCATTCCCTCAGGAACGGTCGGTTACGGAAAGGCCGAAGTCACGCGTGGCGGCGTAGATACGGATGAGCTTTCTTCTAAGACTCTCGAATCCAAGAAAGTTCCAGGCCTGTATTTTGTGGGCGAAGTGGTGGACGTGACGGGATGGCTGGGTGGATATAACTTCCAATGGGCGTGGGCCTCGGGCTGGGCCGCGGGCCAGGTGGTTTAAGACCTGGGGCCACGCTGGCAAGCGGACTAGGAATTATTTGCCCGTTGAAGGGCCTTTGTCCTGACCGGACAATAATAGGCCATGAATCTTCCAAAAAAGTTGAAGGGTTTTCGCTGGATAGTGGCTCTTTCGATGCCACTGATCGGTGCCGGGTTTTTTATTTCCGCTTCTCTGAAAGAGAAGAAAAATCATGGAAGATCCCCCAGCTCCACGCTTTACTCCTCAAGCCGCGCTTCAGTTCCCGCCTACAGACGAGGAGAGGTGATTGTGAAGTGGAGAGCTCTCTCTGCGATCACGACAAACTCGTTGAGCGGTTCAGTGATAGAGCGCCTTCGAGCGCGAGGCCTGATTCGAGAGCAGCTGCGTCCGGCATTCAAGCGACCTCCGATGCGCATGGTGAGAGGCTTTCAGAAAGCACTACCATCGGACCTCAATTCAGTTCAGATTCTGCAGCTTGCCGACTCAAACACCTCGATGACGGAAGTGCTTTCTGAGCTTCGGAAGGACCCCAGCATCGCCTACGCCGAGCCGAATTTTTTGGCTCGCGCTGTAGCCACGCCGAATGATCCACGTTTTTCAAATCAGTGGGCCCACTTCAATACCGACGCCGAGAAAGGTTGGGACCTAGAACAAGGCAAGGCGGCGGCTGTTATTGCAGTGATCGATACTGGCGTGGACTATCAGCACGAGGATCTCAAA
>JAGWZD010000203.1 GCA_018968995.1 Bdellovibrionales bacterium | reverse complement strand
ACTCCAGATTCGGCCGACGGCGAGGCCGACAAAAACCAGGATCAGAAAGCCCTTCCAAATGGGGCTCTGCTTTTCAGAGGCCGCTAATGGCGACATCACCGACGCTCCTTGTAGTCTGAAATGGAGGCTAGCGTAAGGAGCGGGGCGACTGCTCGAAAAGGCAGCGGAAGAATCATCCAAGCAAAGCCAGCAACGGCTACCCAATCGCGGGGATTTCGAAAAGACTGTCTCGAGGCCTGTGCAAATCGTAGTGCAAACCAGGGATAGGCTAAGCCTAGTCCATAGGTGAAGGCTAAAGGCGTTGCGCTAATGCTCAGTGCAAGTGCCAGGGATGCCCGCTCGAGTGGAGAGCTCAATCGCTTCTGGAAGGCAGCCCATCCGAGAATCACAATGGCAGTAGTGGCGATTGCCAAAGGAATCTGAATCGACATTTCATCGCGACTAAAATGAAAAACAGTGCTGATCACCGCCGTCAAACCATTGAACGAACCGCCTAAAATATCTCCTGAACTTGCAGAGCTCGAGAAGAAGTCTCTAAAAAGCTGTGTGAGCGAATGGCCTGGAGTCGCAAGAAGAGCGGGAAGTGTTAGTAATACGATCGAAACGGTGATCTTCACCCAAAGTGAAGGTCGGAAAAGGGTATGTCCTAAGGCCAGGACCGTGATCATCGGAAAAGCTTTGCTCGAAAGACCAACGATCATGCTAGACACGCGCCAGTCGCTGAAAGACGATTTTGAAAAAAATGGTAAGAGCGCTAGGGCAATCAACAATGGAGTCATCTGTCCAGCCATCACATTATGATTCCACACTCCGATCATGCTCACGAAAGTCAAGAGAACAGCTACGCGCTCGTGAGGCTTTCTCTCAGACAAAAGCATCAGCGTAACCCAGGACAAAGAGCCCGTGAGTAGAAGTCGCCAAAGTATTCCAGCGGCATTCTCTTGGAGCATCCCGAATGGAGAAAAAAACGGAGCGATCCAGGGCGGGTATTTAAAGCATCGCCCTCCATCAATCGAGGGGACGTAAATTGGTTGAAATTCAAGGATTCGCTTTCCTGTTTTCCAAAAAATTTCAAAATCTGAGCTTTCTGAAAGAACCGAGGTGCGTATCAGGGTCACGAGTACCAGCAATGTCAGAACGTACGCCCCTGTTTGAGGCCAGGATCCGCTTTTGATGCTGGGCAGGTGCTGACCGAAAGTCTTCATGGATTCTAATTCCATGACAACCCTTTCCCGGAAAGGCAACTAAATCCTCCCTGCTACTAGACAATGGGATGTGATAGGGTCGGGGTGCCATGTCTCAAGTTATCGAAAGAAAGAATCCAGCACCCCTGACCAAATCCTTTGAGCCTCAGGCCTTTGAGAGCGCAACCTACCAGTTTTGGAATGAGGCGGGATGCTTTGAAGCCTCCGACACGAATGCTCCCGGGCAGCAGTCATTCTGCATCGTGATCCCGCCACCCAACGTCACTGGGGTGCTGCACATGGGGCATGCGCTCACCAACACCATTCAAGACACTTTGGTTCGCTGGCGCCGGATGAGCGGGGACAACACACTTTGGCTTCCGGGCACCGATCACGCAGGTATTGCCACTCAGACCCAAGTCGAGAAGGCCATCGCTAAAGAAGGAAAAGGCCCAACGGGCCGCCCGCTCACACGCCACGATCTTGGCCGCGAAAAATTTCTCGAGCGCACGTGGAAGTGGAAAGAAGAACACGCAGGAGAGATCACCAATCAGCTCAAGCGTCTGGGCTCGTCTCTCGATTGGAAGCGTGAGCGCTTCACCATGGATGAGGGCTGCTCAGCAGCGGTTCGTGAAGTCTTTGTGCGCTTGTATGAAGAAAAACTGATTTATCGCGGTGAGCGCATCATCAACTGGTGTTGCCGCTGCCAAACGGCGCTTTCAGATCTTGAAGTCATTCCGACGGATCGCAAGGGCAACTTCTGGCACCTGCGCTACAAGATCGTCGAGAAAAACGGCACACCGGTAAAGAATCCCGAGGGGACTCTTGCCGAGTTGATTATTGCGACCACTCGTCCCGAAACGCTGCTGGGAGATACGGCCGTGGCTGTGCATCCAGAAGACGAGCGCTACACGCATCTCCACGGAAAATTTGCAGTTCTTCCACTTTTGGGCCGGATGATTCCGGTGATCACTGATTCTTATGTGGACCGTGAATTTGGCACCGGCGCACTGAAGATCACGCCTGCCCATGATTTCAATGACGCTGATCTGGGTCAGAAACACAGCCTTCCGATCATCTCGGTCATGGGTAAGGACGGAAAAATCACAGCTGAAGGCGGCCCCTACGTGGGGCTCAAGTTTGCCGAGGCTCGTGAGAAGGTACTCGCTGATCTTGAGGCGCAGGGACTTTTGGTCAAAAAAGAAGACCACGCTCAGAAGGTGGGCCTCTGTCAGCGCTGCGACAGTGTCGCGGAGCCGATGATTTCAAAGCAGTGGTTTGTCAAAATTGAGCCTCTCGCGAAGCCTGCCATTGAGGCCGTTGAAACGGGCAAGATCGAATTCTCGCCCAAAAACTGGGAGAAAACCTACTTCGAGTGGATGCGCAATATCCGCGATTGGTGCATCTCGCGTCAGCTCTGGTGGGGGCACCAGATTCCGGCCTGGTACTGCTCGGGTTGCGAGGGCGTGACCGTCTCGCGCTCGGCGCCTCAGAAGTGTTCGAGTTGTGGCGCGAACGCGAGCCAGCTCAAACAGGACGAGGATGTTCTCGACACTTGGTTTAGCTCGGCTCTTTGGCCATTTGCCACTTTGGGTTGGCCACAGAAGACCCAAGCGCTTCAAACTTTTTATCCCACTTCCATTCTTGAGACCGGCTTTGACATTATTTTCTTCTGGGTCGCCCGAATGATCATGATGGGCATTCATTTCATGGGAGAGGCGCCATTCAAGAAGGTTTATCTCCACGCCATGGTTCGTGACGAAAAAGGCGAGAAGATGTCGAAGTCTAAGGGCAACGTCATTGATCCGCTGGTTTTGATTAACGAACACGGGGCGGACCCTCTTCGCTTCACGCTCACCGCAATGGCAGGGCAGGGACGCGACATTAAACTCTCGGTGGATCGCGTGGAAGGTTACCGCGCGTTTGCCAATAAGCTTTGGAACGCGACAAAGTTCTTTCACCTGCAGTTTGAAGAGGCTCAAGGTGGTGTGCTTCCGGAGCCCAAGGGGGGCGCAGCCGCATGGCTTGAAGCGCATCGCAGTAGCCTGAGTCCCGCTAATCGCTGGATTCTCTCACGTCTGCAGCACTGCACAGCCGCTGTCGAGAAAGGCTTTGCCCAGTTTGAGCTCAATGAGAGCGCAAACGCGCTCTATGAATTTGTCTGGAAAGAGCTTTGTGACTGGTACATCGAGTTCTCGAAAACTCCGCTCCGGCAGGGAGGAAATGCCCGCGAACAATCACTCATCACTCTGGGGCATGTTCTGGAACAGACGTTTCGGCTCATGCATCCGATCATGCCATTCGTGACCGAAGAACTCTGGCAGTCGCTACCCTGGAAGAGGTCAGCCAATACTCCTGCTCGAGTTCGTGAGGGTAAGCCTGCGGTGATGACCCTGATGTTCCAGACCTTTCCGAAGGCACAGGATGCCTGGGTGGATGTGAAAGCAGAGCAAACCATGAGGCAGCTTCAAAATATCGTCGAAGCCATTCGAAATTTTCGAGGCGAAAATAATATTTCACCAAAGGTGGAATTTGGGGTGGGGTACACCACCACATCCGATTCCGTTCCGGCTTTTTTGAAGGAACACCATGCTGAGATCCTGGCGCTCTGTAGGATTCAGAAGCTAGAGCTAGTTTCTGCTTCGGCAGCAGGCCAAGAGTTCGAGGCCGTGATTCCGATCGCAGAGCCTCTGATGGAGCTCCGAATTTCGCTCAGTGGGCTCGTGAACGTCGAAGAAGAAGTGAAGCGAGTCAAAAAAGAGATGGAGAAGGTGGGTGCGGATCTCGAGTTCGTGCGCGGTAAGCTCTCCAAGGAGTCCTTCACGGCAAAGGCTCCGCCAGCTCTCATCGAAAAAGAACGCCAACGCGAGCGTGAGTTCAGTGAGAAGCTCACGGAACTTTCTTCTGCTTTGTCTAAGCTCGAGAAGCTTTCCGGAAAGACGCCATGAGGTCCAAAGCAATCGTTGTCGGAGCGGCCCCGTTTCGAAGTCGCGAGGCGCGCGCGCAGCTCAGGCGCTCGCTTCAGAAAAAAAACGTCATGCGCATTGCCGTGGATGGTGGACTTGAGATTTTCAAGGCCCTAAAAGTGACGCCCGATCTGTATGTGGGGGATCTCGACAGTGTTCGCAGAATTTCTCCAGAGATCCCGTCCGTTTTTCTTCCCCACGAAAAGGAGTACAGTGACCTGAAGGCGGCTCTCGAGATTTGCTCGCAGTTAGGAATCCAGCACGTCGAGGCTTGGGCAGTGACGG
>JAGWZD010000202.1 GCA_018968995.1 Bdellovibrionales bacterium | reverse complement strand
CAGCAGTGAGGCGCTGATGCATGATGGGGATGGCCTGTGCATCTTTATAGCAGGCGATAATGGCTGACACGCTCCGACGAGTATCTAAGGCATATTGCTTAGAGTTAGCCTGGTACTCCTGCCAACTGTTCAGTTGTCGAATCCACTCCGCCGTGCGCGCAAGGCCTGACTCCAACGAGGTCCTAGGCACCCAGCTAGTGAGTGATTGAATTTTTTCAATTCTCGCAAACCAATCTTGAACATCCCACTTTCGTGATTCGTAGCTTCCAAAAGAAGGATCGTGTGAAATAGAAAATATTTTTTTTGAAACTTGAGCGAGTTCACCAATGCTAGTTTTTTTTCCCGAGCCGACATTGAACGACTCGCCGTAGTTATCCGGTTTAAGCTCAAGAGCTAAAGCGATCATGGCTTCACAAACATCTTGAACATAAATAAAGTCGCGAGAAATTTCTGGATGAACAAGAGCCGGGTAGGTTGCCTCTAGCCCTTTTTTGACAAGAAGGGGAATCAACCGAGAGGAATCCTCATAGGGACCATAAGCCGAGTAAATTCGAACGTTAGCGCAGGGGAAATTTTTTTTCTTTCCTAAGTAGTAGAGAAGTTGGCTAGAGGCCCCTTTCGAAACGGAATAGTGACTGTTCGGGGCCAAAAAAGACTCTTCAGAGGGGCCGCTGGCAAGATCTCCGTATTCTGAAGAGCTTCCCGAATGGATATATCGAACGTTTTGAAGTTTTTGTAAGGCATCGGTCCATGCGATCAGGCGCTGAAAATTGGTCTCGTAGATTTCACCTGAATTTTCTTGAAACGAGTAAGCACCGTAAGCAATGAAATCAAAGACCGTCTGGGGTTGTATTCGTTCAAGAAGGTCTTTTTGATTTGAAGGAACTCTTAAGTCACCCTCATAAAGAACTTCAGGAGGAAGTCCATCGAGTCGCCATGCTGGAAGTCGACCGACCGTGCCGATCACATCTTTTCGGTGTTCGATGAGAAGGCGCAGGAGATTGGCGCCGATAAATCCGCTGGCACCCAAAATCAAAATGGGCCCAGGCAGCGACTTAATTTTATCGGCGTTCATGAAACACTTCCTTGTTCATTGAGAACAGAAGAGAGATCCAGTCCGGATTCCTTGCGGTGAAAAGATTGCGAGCCATATTTTCCGCTAGGATAGCCCCGTGCGTGTGCAGACTTCAGTGATCGGGGAGTGATCTGGTTTTGCATGAAAAACAGGCTGATTCGTTCAGCAAGGCTGCCCGTTGGCACATGTTCTTCGGAAAGAATTAAGTCGGTCGTGCTCGATAAGCGAGTAAGAAACTCTAGCGGAAGATCGAGCGAATCTGAACTCCAGTGAGACAAAGCCCAAAGTTCAGGTCGCTTCCATGGGCTTCGTTCCAGAAGCGGTCCTAGGTAACTTGTTGCAAGAGGACCTACCGTTAAGAGAACGCCTTGATGGCCGTCGAGCAGCTTTCGGCAAGCTTGATAGGCAGGGGGCAGGTAGCCCGAAGGTTTCTCATCTAAGCCGAGTCGCAGATAAGCAGGGCCTGAAAGACTGTTCATCAGTGGAAAAATGGATTTGAGATCCTCATCAAAACAAGGAACAAAGAGACTCATTCCCGGGAAAGTGCCTAGCACTCCATAGTCTTCTAAAGCGTGATGGGTCGCTCCCATGACTCCGTAGGCATAACCCCCTCCATTGCCCACGATTTTTACGGGAAGCCGATGAAAACAAACATCGTTTCGTATTTGTTCAAACGGGCGCGCGTAAGCAAAAGGGGCAATGCTGTAGGCCCAAGGCTTAAAGCCCTGATGAGCTAGGCCCGCTGCAACCGAAATCATATTCTGCTCGGCGACACCTGCATTGATAAAGCGTGGGCCAGCGGCTTCGCGGACGCTCTCAAGTGCTCGAAAGCCGAGATCACCTGTTAAAAAAATAAATTGAGGTTCAGCTCGACAAAGGTCGATCCATGCTTGGGCTGCAGCTGCTCTCATGACGACTCCACCTCTTGAATAGCTTGGTGATACTGAGCCTCAGTCATAGGCAAGTAGTGCCATTCCATTTGATTCTCCATAAAGGAGACGCCTTTTCCTTTGGTGGTTTTCATGATGATCACTAGTGGACCTTCGCGAGAAGGGGTTTGAAGAGCTTGAAGAAGGTCTTGAGGACAGTGTCCGTCCACTTCAATCACTGTGGCACCAAAGCCTCGAATTTTTCTGTCGAGTTCGCCCATAGATGCTACTTCAGAAGTGCTTCCAAATCCTTGAACTCCATTTTCATCAATAAGAATTTTGAGATGATGCAGCTGATGGTGTTGGGCAAAGATGAGAGCTTCCCAGGTCGAGCCCTCTTGCCATTCTCCATCAGAGGTCACGCAATAGGTAGGAGTAGTTTGATTTTGGAGTTTTTTTCCAAGTGCAAGACCTGTTGCGAGAGAGAGACCGTGCCCTAGGCTTCCGGTGGCAAATGGAATTTCAGTTCGAAATCTGGGGGCGGGATGACCCGACAACCAAGTGTCATTCCTATGAAAAGTTTTGAGTTCATCCTCAGAGATTTTACCGCAGCTCCACAAGGACACATAGAGAGCCCCGGCTGCGTGTCCTTTTGAAAGGATGACTTGCGGATCAGTCCAGGTATGAAAAAGAGTCATCAGGCTATCCAGGCACGAGAGGTTTCCACCAATATGCCCCACTTTCGCCTCATAGTGCATCTTGAGCAGGCGCAGTTTTGCTTGGCGGATTTTTAAATCCAGCGAGCGACGGTCCGGTGAGCTCAGGGGCGTTGTCTCCATAGTTAGTGGGTGTAGAGCAAAACTAGGGGATAGACAATGATGCTCATCGGTTGGGCTCAGGACTTCCCAACAAGTTCGCGCCGTCTCGTCTGAGTTTTCGGGCGCTTGAACCGGTGTGAGTAGGATTCGCCTGTTCCGCGGGGCCCAAATAAAAAAGCTTGTGTTTTTCAAGTACTTAATAAATCAGGATATCCTCTCTCTATTTTTATCGGCCATCAATGACCAGTGGGGCAAACCGTTGTCGATTTTGAGTAATTCTTGATAAAGGCAGTTTATGGCACTGGCCCAGAAGAGAAAACTCGTCATCGATGCTCGTATGGTGGGCTCAGTTCCTCACGGAATTGCTCGGTACGTGAGCTTAATCGCTCGTACGTTTGAAAGGTCGCTTTCAGAGCTGCCGGTTGAGCCCTGGTACTTGATCGATTTTGGAAGAAACCCTCAACCCGATTCGAGGTCTTTTCCAAAAGAACGTTGTATTGCGGTAAAGGCTCCTTTTTTAAGCGTGCGAGAGCTTTGGGAGGTTCCAAAGCTTCTGAAGCGTGAGGGGGCTTCTTGGTTCTGGAGCCCGAGTTTTTCGAGTTACCTTGGGCTACCGTGCCCCTGGATGGTGACGGTGCACGATCTGAATCACCTGTATTTTGGGAGTTTGTTTCAGAAGCTTTATTATCGGTTTTTACTCAAACCCTTTTGCCTTCAAGCAGCTCGAGTTCTTACGGTTTCAGAGTTCTCTCGGGGTGAGCTCGCAAATTGGCTTGGGCTGAGCCGCGATCAAATTGCGATTGTCCCCAACGCGATTGACCCAGATTTTGTAACAGCTTCGGTCGTGTCACTCTCAGAAGCCCCTCAAAAGGGTTATTTTCTTTGTTTAGGAAGCCCTAAACCCCACAAGAATGTTCGAGTGCTGCTTGAAGCCTATTGCAGCCTTCGGGCTTCTCAAGCGGCTTTAGGAGTAGACGTTCCAGAGCTGGTTCTTTCTGGGGTTCGGTCTGCCGTTGATTTAAGATTACCTCAAGCGTTTGATGAGGGAGTTCGTTTCATGCCCAGTATTCCTGAAAATGAGCTCAAAAGCTGGATTGCTGGCGCTATTGCGATGGTGTTTCCGTCGACTTATGAGGGGTTCGGCCTGCCACCCGTTGAGGCAGCTGCCCTGGGAACGCCTGTGATTGTTTCAGATATTTCTGCTCATCGCGAGGGGCTTCGGTCGGTCGCTCGTGAGGTGTTTTGGTTTCAAGCAGATTCTCGATCAGCTCTTCAGGCCCAGATGATGGCTTGCTTGAAGAACGATGAGCCGCCACATCTTTCTTTAGAAAAAGTGCGTGAAGATTGGTCGATCGAGAAACTGCATCAACAAGTTCGAGAGGTATTAAAAGAGTCAGCAGAGGTGAGAGGGTGAAAATTCAGAAGATCGGTATTGCCTTAGCGGCGTATCAGCCCGAACCACAGATTTTCTTTGAGCAATTGAAATCTATTCAGAATCAAACTTTTAAAAATTGGGTTTGTTGCATTACTTCAGATTCAACTTTAGACGCGATTTACGGTGATTCTCAATTTGAATCGATCATAAGAGACGAGCGCTTCAAATGGTCTGTCAACTCAGAGCGATTGGGCCATAGAAAGAACTTTCAAAAAGCTATTGAGTGGGCCCTAGAGTTCAGC
>JAGWZD010000201.1 GCA_018968995.1 Bdellovibrionales bacterium | reverse complement strand
GGAAAGGGCTGTACACCTCTCGCCGTGGGATGAATCGCACTTTAGCGCTGAACTCGAGAAATCTTATTCCCGTATCCTGGTGATGACCGATGACGAAACCGATTCGGTCATCGCCGGATACGTGGTTTTTTGGCTGATGTTTGATGAGGCTCAGATTCTGAATATCGCTGTGGATCTTCCATTTCGAGGGCTAGGCCTGGCCCGGTCCCTGATCCGTCAGGTGGTTTCGCATGCACTCAAAAAGAATATTCAAAAAGTGCTTTTAGATGTGCGCAAATCCAATCAGGCAGCCATCGAGCTCTATCAATCGATGAAGTTTTCCATCGCACAGGCCCGGAAAGGCTTTTATCCCGACGGGGAGGATGCCTACACCATGGTCCTTTGGCTCAGCGAAGAGGGGCTTTCCTCCGAAGAAAAGGGCTTTTAAAAGCCTTGCGCGGGGGGTCAAGATCCGGCTAAAAAGCGGCACATGTTCGAGCTTCGTGTTCAGGTAGAGTTCTGCGCCGCCCATCACCTCGAGGGATACCCTGGGGATTGTGCTCGGCCACATGGTCATAACTGGATGCTTGAGGTCTTTGCGCGATCTACCAAACTAGATTCGATCGGTATGGCCGTGGATTTTAGAAAGCTAAAAGGAGCGGCAAAAGAACTCGTATCAGCCTGGGATCACCGAGATCTCAATCAGCTTGAGGATTTTCGAACGATCAACCCCTCTGCCGAGCAGATCGCAAAGCTATCCTATGAAAGGCTGTCTGCGATCCTCAATGAGGGTCAAACGTGGATCGAGAAAGTGACCATTTGGGAAAATTCACGCTGTTCAGCGTCCTACTTTGAAGAGCACAAAAAGGGGCGCGGATCTTCACCCGTAGTCGAGTAGCGCCATGGTGTTGAAGCAAGCCAGTACCGTGGTTTTGCTCTCGGGAGGACTCGACTCCTCGGCCAATCTCGCACTGGCTCACCAGCGGGGGGATCGCTTAACGGCGCTTACGGTAAATTATGGTCAGCGTGCATGGCAGTCGGAGAGTCAAGCAGCTCGAAAAATTAGTGCCTTTTTCGAGGCTGCTTTCGTCGCAGTAGATTTGCCCTTCTTAGGGCAACTTGGTGGTAGCGCTTTATTGGATCGATCCAAGACGATTCCTGAGGTGTCTCGGGACCACTTAGATATGATGAGTGTTGTTTCTCAAACCGCGCAGGCGGTTTGGGTTCCAAATCGAAACGGAGTTCTGGTTCATTTGGCTTGTGCTTACGCCGAGTCGATGGGCGCCGAGAGAGTCCTTGTCGGATTTAACCGCGAGGAGGGAGTAACGTTTCCCGATAATACTCGGGCCTTTATGGAATCGCTTAACCACTCTCTCGAGTTTTCTACTCGAGGCAAAGTTCGCGTGGATAGCCTTACGGTGGATATGGACAAGACCGAGATCGTTGGAAAGCTTCGCTCTTTGGTTCGGCCCTTTCCGTTTGAATGGGTGTGGAGTTGCTATTTCTCGGGTGATCAAGCGTGTGGCCGGTGTGAGAGCTGTCAGCGGTTTTTGCGAGCGACTGGCGCCCACTCGAAATCTTTCAGTTAAAGGAAAAGCATGAGTACGACGATGAAAACCCAGATCATTGAGGCGCCGCTTTCCTACGCTGGAGCTGAGCTTCGACCGCACTTTATTCTCTCAAAATTCAAGATCCAGGGATCTGCCTTAGTGGCCTTTGTGGGTCCTTGTGATGTCAAAACTGAGGAGCTTGTGGATTGGGAGGACCGCTTGGCCTCAGATTCGATTCAGGCCCGTGAGATGCTGCATTTTTTAGGGGAATTTTTTGGGCCTACACTTCGAGAAGGCGTTTGGATACAGCGGGTTTTGATGTCCATTGCCAGTGATGTTTTGAGGCAGACCTTCTCAGTATCGGTAGTGCGCGAGGGCGATGATCTGTGGATTTCCGATCGAAAGATGTCGGTCTCGATTGTGACCTCATCGGCCGTCTCACAACTGCTTCACGTAGGGATCAACATCGATCCCACTGGCGCACCTGTGAAAGCAGTAGGACTTGCAGAATTTCGAATTGATCCCCGCATTTTCGCTACCGAGGTTTTGGCTCGCTTCTCCAAAGAGTTTGAAAGCGTACACGAGGCCTGCACCAAGGTCAGACCCGTTTAAAGAGAAAGGCTCTGGCAGTGATTACGCTAGAACGCTTTCAGCTTCAGGCTCACTGGCTTTCTTCCGGTGAAGGTATTTAATCTCCGCTAAACCCACGGCAGATAGAAGGCAGATATACACGTAGCCGATGTCGAGTTCCCAGGGCTTGTGCCGAAACGAGCAGGAACTCGGGTGCGAGTGATGATTGTTGTGGTCGAGCTCTCCGCAAATCATCCAGTTCAAAATAAAAAGAAATCCCAGGTTTCTGCTGTTATCCGAGCTCTTGTAGTTTTTATACCCAAACCAGTGAGCCAGAGCATTGACCCCTCCCACGGCGAAAACAGGGGAGATTAGAAAGGTCGAAACCATTAAAATAAGGCCCCAGGTTGGACCAAAGGCAACCATCAAGAGTGCTCCTAGCACAATCGGGCCCAGGAACAGGTTTCGCGAAATGAATCTTTCTAGAGGATTGACAGGAAGACGTGCCCGAATCTTCAAAACCTCGGGATCGGATTTAGCTTTCGAATAATCCAGGACTCCTAAGAAAAAGACGCGAGCCAATCCTTTTTGAACGGGGCTGTGAGGGTCTTTGGGAGTGTCCGAAGTGGCGTGGTGGTAGACATGCACCGAAACCCAGTCGAGCTTCGACATGCTGGTGGTTGCCCAAAGCCAAATCTGCATCGCCCCGTCGACCACAGGATGAAATTTAACCCCTTTGTGAGTGTGTGCCCGGTGAAAGCACAAGCTCATGGCCGTAATGGTCAAATGGGTCATGAAAAAGATATAAAGAGCGAGCTTGAGGCCCCCGTGGGACTCAAAGGCGGTTTTAAAAATTCCATCAGCTCCAATCGTGAGCTGCAGAACGATAGCAAAAGCGATATAAGCAGCAATAAATGGAGCGATGGCATTTAGGACCTTGAGGGCTTTTTTCATGGCCCCCAAGCTAGCCTGAATGGCGCAGGGCTCAAAGCAAATGTTTCGAGAAAGTGAGATGCCAGGCGTTTGCTTGAAAAATCAAGCGTTCAGCCTGACTCTAAGAGCATGCGATTCGGCATCATTGATCTGGGCACCAACTCTGTGCGGTTTGATGTGCATCAAATGGGCATCGACGGGCAAGCACGACTGCTTCATCGTGAAAAGCTGATGGTACGATTAGGGCAGGGGGTTTTTCTTCGAGGGCGCCTGAGTTCAGAGGCTAAACGGCGAACGATTCATGCCTTTCGTAGTTTTGCTCGAACCTGCGATGATTTGTCAGTGAAGCGGGTGCTTGCGTTCGGAACGAGCGCTCTACGAGAGGCTAACGACAGCTCGGTACTCCTAGATGAAATCCGAGCCGCCTCAGGGATTGATGTCCGAATTATTTCGGGCACTGAAGAAGCGCGACTCATTGCTCGAGGGATTCTTTCTCACGAGAAGCGGCCAAAGGGAAAGTTCGCGCTTGTGGATATCGGCGGTGGCAGTACAGAGATCTCCATCTGCCAAGGGAAAAAAGTGCTTTTCTCCGAGAGCTTCCCTTTGGGTACAGCCAGACTTCAGCAGGTCTTTTTAAAATCTAGTCCTCCTCAGAGCGTGAATGGACGTGACCCCGTGCAGGAGCTTCGTCAGTATCTTCGCTCGATTCTTCATCCTAAGATGAAGTCACAGAAGTGGCCCAAAGTAGACCGTGTACTGGGCTCGAGTGGTACGATTAAGGTTTTGTATCGAATTTTAAGAAAATCAGGTCAATCAAAGCAGCCGCTTCGCAAAGGAATTTCAAAGCTTGTTGAAGAGATGCAAGAGATGACCCCTATCGATCTTCTCGAGATTCAAGGAATGGAGGCCAAGCGGGCCGACATGATTTTAGCAGGAACAGTTCTATTCGATGAATGTCTTCTTGCTCTGGGAGCAAAGCGTTTTAGTTTTACTCCTTTTGCACTTCGTGACGGGATCTTAGAGGAAGAGATTGAGCTGTATTCCTCTCAGCAGAAGTCTCATTTAGGACTTCATATGGAGGATCTGGTGTCGAAAGCGCTGCGTTGTGGCGTGCAAGCAGGGCATCTGCAATCCGTTCGTCAGGTGTCACATCAGCTTTTTGATCGCTTGAGAGCGGTTCATAAGTTGAAGTCAGATTGGAGACCGTTTCTTGAAGCCGCTGCAATCCTTCATGACATTGGTGAGGTGGTAAACCCTGCCCATCATGCGCGTCACTCTTATTACGTCACAAAGAATCTCGATTTGCCTGCGCTTGAGCCGTGGGAACTCGAGTTTATTGCACAGCTTTGTCTTTGGCATGCTGGGGGCGAGCCAGAATTAAAGAAATTTACGATATTTTCTGATCGGGGC
>JAGWZD010000200.1 GCA_018968995.1 Bdellovibrionales bacterium | reverse complement strand
GGTCGCGAACTTTATTCTGTTGAGCGAAGTGTGAGTAAACCATCCAGTGAACGCGACTCAAAAACTCTAATCGCAATGTTATTGTTTGAAAGCCGAGCAGGATTTGTGATCCCAGAATTAAGAAAGTGGGAGATTCCTGTGAAGCTTGAGGATGAGCTCCTTAAGCTTCCAACTGAACTAGAGCGAAGGTCGTCGGAAAAAACTTTTCTAGGAAAACAGAAAGGTCCATCAGGTCTTCAGGTGTCGTGGGTCATTGGAGAGAAAATCGGAAATCAGCTTTGGGTTGAAAAAGATGCGTTTCTTCCCTCACGACTCATTCTGAAACAGACCGATGAATACACGTTTCAGTTCGACTCGTATCGGCTTGTAAAAGAGATTTCGTTACCTCGATCGGTGACAGTAATCAAAGGCGCAGAACAGGTTTTTAGGCAGGAGTTTCAAGATTTTTCTGTAAATACTGCCGCTACTGTAGAGGCTCAGAAGCCTGTGGTTGGAGGATTTACGGAAGTGGGTGAGGCTGCGGATGCTGAGCTTCGCGAGCTGATTCGAAAGTATTATTCGGTGCTTCGCTGATTCAGATGACTCGTAGCGATTTATTGGTGTCTGTCGCCGTACCAAGGCCCCTAGATTCCATTTTTACCTATCGCATTTCCGAAGAGCTTGCGGCTCGTGCCAAAGTAGGCAGCTGGGTTCTCGTTCCATTTGGAAAATCTAAGCTTCATGCTTTTATCATCGATGGACCTAAGTCGCCTGAGTCTATTCCCGAAGGATTGGACTTTGAAAAACTAAAGACCGTTCTAGAGGTTGGACCGGAATCAGCGATCATTCCCAGCGATGTTTTAGCACTCTGCCGATGGACTAATGAGTATTATCACTCCCCGCTGGGAGAGGTTCTTCATGCGGCAATGCCAGCGTCAGCTCTAGGTCTGAAAAATGCTAAACGCGAGCCGCGCGAGCTAAAGGCGGAGCACCCGCAAACGGGTGTTCCCAAGACTCTTACAGCCATGCAGCAAGAAGCTGTATCGAAGCTTGAACATCTACGAGTTGAGGCTAAAGGGGCCAGTGGTCGATCTCGAGTCGCTCTTCTGCATGGGGTTACTGGTAGCGGAAAAACTGAAGTGTATCTCACGTTGGCGAGAAATGTTCTTCGAGAGGGAAGGTCCGTCCTGATTCTTGCGCCAGAGATTGCACTGACTCCGCAGCTACATGAAAACTTTGAAAATGCTCTCGGTCAGAAAGTGGGGCTTTGGCATTCTGCCCTTCCAGATGGACAGCGCCGAGATCAAGCTGCGGCTATGATGTCTGGAAAACTTCGGGTGGTCGTTGGGGCTCGATCTGCAGTTTTCTGCCCGTTGTTGGATTTAGGTCTGATTGTTGTCGATGAAGAGCACGACTCAACCTATAAGCAAGAAGATCGGGTGCGATACCAAGCGCGCGACCTCGCAGTAGTTCGAGGTAAGATCACTGATTCTTTAGTGATACTGGGTTCGGCAACTCCTAGTATGGAAACCCTCGAAAGGGTTCGTCAGGAGAAATATCAAAGAATAGAGCTTACAGAACGAGTGATGTCACGCCCTTTGCCCGATATTGAAGTTGTATCGCTTTCGGAAGAGCCAAAAGTAGATGGAATTCAGGCTGTTTTAGCAGAGAAAACATTGCAATCGATTCGTGAAGTTTTGGATTCTGGAAATCAGGCGATGGTTTTTTTGAATCGAAGAGGCTTCGCTGCGTTTCTGATTTGTGAGGATTGCTCTGAGGTTTCTGGTTGTCCACATTGTTCCATTTCTTTAACAGTGCATCGAAGAGATCGAGAGCTTCGATGTCATGTTTGTGGCTATAGTGAACGAATCCCTCAAGCTTGTGCTAGCTGTCGAAGTGATCGTCTATTACCCGTTGGTGCTGGAACAGAAAGTCTTGAGGAGGAGCTACCCGCGCTTTTGCCGCAGGCTAAGGTGCTTCGATTAGATAGAGATCAAATCACTAGTGCCACGAGGCTATCGGAAACACTGGAGCGGTTTCGACGAAAAGAGGCCAACCTTCTTCTGGGAACTCAAATGCTTGTGAAGGGGCATGACTTTCCAGGGGTGACTCTCGTGGTGGTGATCTTGGCCGATGCTCTTTTTCGGTACCCTGATTTTCGAGCCCCTGAGAGGGCGCTACAGATTCTTACTCAGGTATCAGGAAGAGCGGGTCGGGGAGATGTTCCAGGGAAGGTGATGATTCAGACCTATAGTCCTGATCATCCGGTCCTTCAGGTGCTCCAGGGAGAGATATCCACTGAGGTATTTCTCGAGGGCGAGCGCGAGCTTCGTCAGGCGCTTCACTATCCCCCTTTTGGACGTCTGGCTCGAATACGCGTGGAATCGGCTTCTCGTGACCAGGCCAAGCATGAGGCTCATCAGCTTTCAGAGCTGATCCGGGCCCGACTGAGGCAAGGTCTTACCGTGGAATTGCTTGGCCCGAGCGAAGCGTTTCTAGAAAGAGCGAAGGGAATCTATCGTTGGGACCTACTTTTGAAGTCTACCTCGATCGTCGAGCTTCATCAGTTGGTTCATTTAGCTCGAAAAGCTCGAGTATCTGGAAACTCAGTAGCAGTCCTTGTCGATATCGACCCTAGCGGGATAGGATAAGGTTAGGACGATAAAAATATGAGTTCAGAGAACCCGCCATCGGACAAGGGTGGTAAAGCTCATTCGAGAGAGGCCGAGCGGCTTGCGCGTCGAGCGGCGAGTAGCGCTCGCGTTCGTGAAAAAATTGAAAAAGATATCGCCCGCCAGGAACTTGAGAGGCAGCGAGAGGCTTTGGTTCAGCGTTTGGATATTGCTAAGTCTGGAATTAAGGCTCTAGCAAAAGAGTCCTATGGAGAGGCCACTCAGTCCTTCGTGACTTATTTAGCCCTTCTTGAGCGAGCTAAGAAAGTAGAGCGAGGAAGGCTCCATCCTGGTCTTTTTGACTCAAAAAAAGAGATGGTAGAGCTTGTTTTGCTAACCGGCATCTACTGGGATCTCGCCCGAACCTATGATCGGATGAAGGGCAAGCAGCACGCTCAAATGAGGCAGCAGTATCTCAACCAGTTTGTGGTTTTCGCTAAGGACGCTCCCTTTAAGCCTCTTTGTGCCGAAACGCTCCGAAAGTTCCTAGCCGCCGAGAAGCCCCTTCATCGCTCGGAATTTAAGGCGGCATACAAGCGAATTGGGGGAACCACTTGCTTTATTGCCAGTGCACTCCTCGATGTCTCAAACGTTGAGACCCTCCCACGACTGCGAAGATTTCGAGATACTGTTTTGATACGGTCAAGCTCTGGGAGAAGGTTCATTTTATTTTATGAAAGAAACTCTCCAGCGATCGCCCGAAAGTTAGAAAATGGGCCGCTGATTCTTCGTTTCATAGTCGCGACACTGATTGATTTCACCGCGTGGATCGTGGGTCGAAAATCAGTCTAGAACTGTCCCGATTCTGCTCGGTCGGAAGATGACCCCAGGGTCTCCGGCCTCTCCGTCCAGATTGAGGGCAGCCGACAACCAGACAACGAAAGCTCTGCCTTTGATGTTTTTGTAGGGGACAAATTTCCAGACTCTCGAGTCGTTTGAAAAGTCACGATTATCTCCCATCACAAATACATTTCCCTCGGGGATGGTGATGGGTCCGTAGTTTTTTGTCGTGAAGTTTCCTTTGTCGGTGAGAACAACAGGGTTTCCATTCTCGAAGTGCTCCTGAAAGACCTCGAGGTCTTCCAAAGCATATTTCGATTTATCCATTCCTTCTAAGATCTTAGTGCGCTTTTCGTCAGATACACGCTCATGGGGCACTGCTGTACCGTTCAGGTAGATCACCTTATCCTTCACCTCCAGGGTGTCCCCAGGAATCCCAACCACTCGCTTAATGTAGTGAAGTGATTCGTCTTTTGGATAGATGAAAACAATAATGTCTCCCCGCTTGGGAGGAGCACGTTTAATGATGTATTTAGGCTCGCCAGTGACCAAATCAGAGAAAGGGATCTTGAATCCATAGGCGAATTTATTCACAAAAATATGGTCGCCCACCAACAGAGTCGGAAGCATCGAGCCAGAAGGGATCTTAAAGGCCTCAATAACGCTCGATCGGATCATCAGAACTGCGATTAGGGCGGTCCCGAGAGAAACAAAATTCTCCCATAGCCACCTTTTTCGGTCGGTCGTCCAACCAGGCTTCTGCTCAGAAACGGGAGCTTCACTCGAGGGATTCTGATCCATGCTCAGGCATTTATCCAAGCTCGCTGAGAATGTCCATTTAATGCTACTATCAAAGGGGTGAAGACTCTCGACCGCTATCTAGCGATGTCATTTGTGCGCAGCCTGATCCCCGCCTGGTTCGGGCTGATCATTATCTTTTTTGCTCAGGCGATGATTGCCGAGCTACTGGAGCAGCCCTTTCCTGCGTCGCAGATATTGTTTCGCGGCTTGCTG
>JAGWZD010000199.1 GCA_018968995.1 Bdellovibrionales bacterium | reverse complement strand
GCCAGAGGAGGTTTCTTTTTTTGCTGAAAGCCGCACCCAAGGCGAGGTCAATAGAGCCTCATCAGATTTTTTTGACGGAATGGGTGCTGGTTCTTCCACCGGGCGGACGTTGCCCATTAAAACTGAGGAGCAACCGCTGAGCCAAAAAATCGCGATCGCTGCAGCAATCTGTTGAAGCGAAAAAGCCAAAGTCCGTCGAAATAGTTTCTTCATCGTTTCGAAGAATAAACCGTCAACCCTGCGACGACAACTGTGGTTGTGTTTGACGGAAGCCGGCGAGATTCTGCCGCCGCCATTGAAACTCAGGGGTAGCGTCATTTTGGGAGGCTTCCGGGGGGAGGAAAAAATTCTCCAGTAACTTGGAGAGCTTTGCCGATCGGCGAAGGATTCCTGGGGGTGTGGGCAATCTCTTCCGGGGCCTAGTTAGAATTGGCACCCCGCTTGCTCTAGAAATGGGAGAAGCGAGCCGCAGGATGCGGTTCGAAACGGGAGAAGAAGGTTGAGCAGGATGCTCTTGCCCAGTTTCACGAGGATCTCGACTCGAGCGATCGCCCTGGCGGTGATTCTCAGTGGCGTGGCCGTTGGCGAATTCGCCTGGGCCGAGAGCTTCTCTGATTTCATCAAAATTCAAACCTTTAAGACTCACAGTAGGGTCACCATCCGGGTAGACGCATCGGTAGAGGTGCAGCCGATTCAAACCGCGCAGGAGGCAAGTCGTGGTTTCACGGTGCTGCTCAAAGGTTTGACGCTTACCGATCTAGGAGCCCCCTTCGGCTCAGAGAACGAGTGGGTCCGAGGGGTGGAGGCCGTTGCCAAAAGCGATTCGCGAATGGAGAAACTCAATCTCCGAGAGCAAGGTGAGGGCGTGGTCATTTCCGGCCAATGGAGATTTCCTTCAGGGTCCGCTGCATTGGCTGATCCCAAGATGGAAACCTTCCATTATCGCAAGAATGAGGCCGCTCAATATGTCATCGACTTTTGGCCGAAGCCAGGTCCCACGCTTGCCGTAGCGAAAGTGTTGGCCGATCGAAAAGCTCGCGAGGCGAAGCTAGCGGCAGCTCGACTAAAGATGCAGGGGCGTCGCGATCGGCGAATTGCGAATGAAAAGCTAAAATCGGATCGAGACGATAACTTACGATTTTGTCGTGAAAACTGGGACGAAAAAAGGGAAATCTTCCTTCCATTTAAGCCTCTGGAGGCGGATTTCGATTTTTCGAAGTATCTTCCCTCAGGCTCAGCTGACAAGGGGCACGAGTATTTAAATCCAAGTGGCGACTCCGAAGAGGCCCAGCTTTTTCGCCTGGCTTTGAAACTTTATCGCTCTGACAAGTATGCACTGGTGTTGAAGACCCTCGACTTCCTCGATAGTCGCGTAAGCAAGACTGAAATTCGTGTTGAAGCAGCTTTTCTTCGGGCCAATGCGATGTTCAAGTTGGGCTACGAAGACCAGGGCATCAATCTCTTAAAGTCAGTCATGAATCAAAGCCGCTCGTCTTCTGCGGCACAAAAGAGCGCGATGTTTATTGCGCTGAAGCGACATGAGGCGCAAGACGCGCTCAGCGCTCTAGAGCATTTCGTTTGGCTGACTCAGTATCACTCGAAAAGTCCGATTGCTTGGGTCTTTCATCTGGGGGCAGCAGAGGCCCTGGCTCAGTTGAAGCAAACTCAGCGTGCTGCTTCTGAGTTTCGTTGGGTGATGGAAAACGCACCGTCTGCAGAGAGTCAGGCGCGAGGAGCCATCCGGACGGGCGATCTGTTCCTCGAGCGCCGGCAGTACGATCAGGCACTAGCGAGTTACTTTTTAGCATCTCAAAACTTTCCAAAAGAGGTCGCAAAGTTTCCGGCCTTCTATCTGAATCGAGCAGAGGCTCTTTATTGGCTGGGTCAATACGACCGGGCGAGCGAGGTTTTCAAGGACTTTTTAAATCGTCATCAAGCCTCTGGTGAAAGCTGGCGCGCTCTGTATCGGCTTGCCGAGATTCACGGGCGTAAAGGGGAATTGTCCCGGGCTGACGAGTATCTCACCGAAACCGTTAACCGACATCCGTACAGCGTGGGTGCGACCCTGAGTCGAATGAGGTTGTTATCGTGTGGAACAGGCCTCGAGTCGTCCACTGCCCGGGCCACTGTGGTAAACTTCTTTGAAAACGAAATTGCTAAGTTTGATCCCTCGTCTGAGATTTTTGTGGATCGGCTCTCAGACTACAGGGGCGTTGCTCATGTTCGTGCACTACTTGCTGCAGGAGAAGAAGAGGCGGCATTAAACGTCGCGCTAGATCGCCTGAATACTTTCTCTTCGGTTGAATCCGGTGTGGGGTCCACTCGAGACGCTGTTTCTCGTCTGATGGGTCATCTTTATCGGAAGTTAATTCTCAGGAAACTCGGCGACCAACCTACCGACGAATCTCGAATCGCAGCTTTAAGCTTTCACTACGAGATGGGTCCGAAAATTCCTCGATCCTTGGGAGCGATTGAAGCCGATTATTTATTAAAACTCTCGCAAGCTGCCGTTGAGCTTGGCATGCCTCAATGGGGTCAGCAATTAGCGCAGGAGTATCACATTACTGTAGCAACTGATCGAAAGCTGGCCTCAGCCGATGCTGATGAAATCGATCAAAAGCTGGCTGTCTCCGAGAGATCCTTTGCCGAAGCACGAGCCCTTTGGGTGGCTGGAGAACCAGACGCTAAAATTGTTCCGTTATTAAAACAGGTCGTTGAAGAGTCGCCCCTTTCGTTTGATCGCGAAATTCTGTTTTCATTGATCGAGCATCGCGCTGGAAGACCTGCTGCAGCCCAACAACACGCACAAAAGGCTCGTATGTTGGCTGTCTCTGGTGAAAAAAATCAGCCCAGGCTTTTGCATTGGATCGCACGGTTGCATCGCGAGGCCGGAAATCCGAAGGCTGCAACTGACTCTTACGCTGAACTACGGCTCTCACAGGAAAAAGATTCTGGTCGTCTAGAGTCTCTTGGGGTTCCATCAGTTCCAAACAAACAGTCCTTAATGTCCATTGAGGTGGATCTGCTGACATCTCAGGGGCGATGGGGTGAGGCGGCGGCGTTGTTTGCGCATGATAATGGGGGCTCAGGACTGACCCTCGACTCGCCCCTGAAGTATCAGTACGCACAAGTTTTAAGTAAGACCGGCAAACCTGAAAATCTGAAGAAGTCTCGAGAAATGCTTGAGGGCCTCTCCAAGGAGGCACCTGAAGATTTCTGGAAAAAGATGGCGCAAGAAGCGCTGCAACCCGTGAAATCAACTGCCAAGGAGGGCAATCTATGACTGAAATCATTACTGGCGATCGTCGTATGAAGGATCTGATCCAGCTTGCAAGGACAGTGGCTCAGAGCAAGGCGACGATTCTGATTCAGGGCGAAAGTGGAACGGGCAAGGAACTGATGGCAGCGCTAGTGCACGAGAGCTCATCTCGCGCCTCGAAGCCCTTCGTTGCCATTAACTGCGCTGCTATTCCGGAAAATCTGCTCGAGAGCGAACTATTCGGCTATGAGAGAGGCGCCTTCACTGGAGCAGTTAATAGTAAGGCAGGAAAGTTTGAATTCGCCAATGGTGGAACCTTATTTCTGGATGAAATTTCGGAAATGGATATTCGCTTACAAGCAAAGCTTTTGCGCGTCATTCAGGAAGGCGAAGTGGATCGAATTGGCGGGCGTAAGCCGATAGCAGTAGACGTTCGAATCATTGCCACAACGAATAGAAATCTTGCGGACTGCGTGAGAGAAGGGTCGTTTAGAGAAGACCTTTTTTATCGTCTGAATGTGGTCAATCTGACCCTGCCTCCGCTACGTGAAAGAACTGGAGATGTGAGCCTGATTGCTCGTCATTTCGCAGAGATCTTTGCAAAGAAAAACAATCGAAGGATCGCAGGCATCTCTCCTGATTCCCTAGCAGTTCTCGAGGCACATACCTGGAACGGAAACATCCGCGAGCTGGAGAACGTCATTGAGGGATCAGTGCTGACTTGCGTTGATGGAGCCATGATCCAGCCTGCAAATATCCGAATCGAGTATCGTCGACCTCTGATTTCCAAGAGCATCGAACCCCAGCTCGACTCCGCGGTTCTTCTGGATGCTTCAGGTTGGACACCCGGTCGCACCTTGGACCAGATCGAGAAGAACGTCATTCTCGATGCGCTGAAGCATCACGAAGGCAACCGTACTCACACGGCGCGGGCTCTGGGCATCTCGATCCGTACGCTTCGAAATAAGCTCGCTGACTATCGACGCGATGGATTGAATGTTTAATTTTTGGCGCTGAAATGAGGCATGTAACGGCAGTTTTTACCGACTGCACGACAACCCAGGTCATGAGACTCTTGAACGAGGCGGAGGTTTAGCCATGGTAAACGGTTTGGGTGATTCAGGATTTGACCCCACGATCGGTGCTTTGAATACCGTGATGAATTTGCGCCTGATGAATCAAAACGTCATCAGCTCAAATATCGCAAACGCGGACACTCCTGGATATAAGGCCAAGA
>JAGWZD010000198.1 GCA_018968995.1 Bdellovibrionales bacterium | reverse complement strand
CCACCGGCAGCTGAACCTCACCTAAATCAAATGAACCATCAGACCCGCTGATGACCAAGTGGTTCGGAAAACCGACCAGCTTCAGCTCTGCACGAGCCACCCCTTGCGGGCTCTCAGCAGCAGAGTCCCATAGGCTTCCGCGCACCCTAACTTTCTGCAGACCTCTGAAGTCTATTTGAGTGGAATGACCCGAAAGAACGGGCGCCCCAACCGCAGTAACGACGGTCTCATCAGCTAATGCGACCACCTGAACCACCGAAGAGCCCGCGGGCACCCCTGTGGACACGAAAAACTTGTCTCCTGGCCCATCAGCCCCGATCCGCTCACCGGATGCGTCGAAATACAGAACCTCTTTCGAGCCTCGAACTCGGGCACCGGTGCCTGAGGATATCCAACCGGATATCCATCCAAAGCCCTCCTGAGTAGCCACACGCGACTGACTATTCAGCTCACTGGGATTGAACCACCGAGGAATGATCCTGTTTGTTTGGGCCATGACAACCGTTGGTGCACCCGGCATAGACGAGAGAATCCAGGCTTCTCCGTTAGATTCCCTCGTGAGGCGGCTCAGCCTCCCTGGCTCTTTCCGATCAGCGATTGGCTCTGGCTCGCGGGCTGGCTGACGCAGTGGTTGTTCTTTCTTTTGACTACTCAAGTGGATTGTCGCCACTCTCTCGAACAATTGGGTCTTCAGACGCGGAACGGCCTCTACCGCCTGGGACTGAGTAGTCAGCGGTGGCCTTTCAGGAATAAAGTGACGCTGAGGGGCCGCGGGCGCCGAGGAATGGATAGTCAACCGGTCCTGATCCACTCGGGCCGGGCTCTGCGCTACAACAGCGTTCGACCGACGACGGGTGGGGCGCTGGTGGCTCACGGGCTTCGAACTGGCGCGCGCCACTACCTGGACACTGGGACTGTCAAGGCTCCAAAGCCTGAGGAGGCGCTCCGAGTTGATGGTCGCAATCGAACGAAGAAGGTCATGGGTCGTTGTGAGGGGCGCTTGAGTAACCCGCTGAGCCGGAGCATTCACCGCCGCTCTGTGGGGCCGAGGCTTTCTGGATTGGGCCGGCGCACGCAAAGGCTCATCGTCAGAATGCGCAGTCGCCGCAATCTGGCTTCTCGAAACATCCTCGAGCTTAAAGTGGAGCTTCGAGAGGCCCTGAAACATCCCGAGCGATACTCGAACCGGAGATGCCGAGCTCCAGGCCAACCAACTGGACCACACTTGAATGGCCCCAAGACTGGCGACGGAAAAACTAAGTGCTGCGAGCGATGCCGTCGCGAAAAGGCGGGCGCGCGCAAAGGTATTCGGGCCACCTCTCAACAGAGGAGCCGAGCTGTTTTGCTCGAATGTAGGCTCACCGGTCACGATCATGCAGAATACACTTCTCTTGATCGTAAGGGCTGACCGAGAAGGATTCAATCGAGACTTTAAACTTCTCGAGATGCGACTCAGGAACCAGCGACAGTTTGCTGACGAATTATGGCGCGCTGAAGTTTCAGCTCATACTTGCGGAACTGTTGCGGCTCTAGAGTCGCGTCTTGAAGCATCTTCTCCGCTTTTTGTTGAGCGCGCCTGGCTCGCTCCAGGTCTACTTCCCCGCTCATTTCTACGGTCTCTACAGTCATCGTCACGCGGTCGTCCGCGACCTCGAAAAACCCTGTCGAGATCGCAGCGCGGGCCTGACCCTCACCCGACACCAAGTAAGACATAATGCCCGTCTCTAGCGTTCCCACCATCGCCGCATGTCCTGGCAAGATTTGAATCTGCCCTTCGGAACCTGGAAGAGTCACTTCCAATACCTGGCGACCCTCCAGCACCTTCTTTTCAGGACTAAATATATTCAGCGTTAGCATGCTTATACCAGGCTCTTTGCCTTCTGAATCACGTCGTCGATGGTGCCCACGAGGTAGAATGCTTGTTCTGGCAGCTCATCATATTTGCCTTCGCAGATTTCGCGGAAGCCCTTAATAGTGTCCTCGATCTTCACGAACGCACCCTTCAGGCCAGTAAATTGCTCGGCCACAAAAAACGGCTGAGAGAGGAATCGCTGAATCTTTCTTGCACGAGCCACAAGAAGTTTATCTTCTTCCGAGAGCTCATCCATACCCAAAATAGCAATGATGTCCTGTAGGTCTTTGTACCGCTGGAGAACAGACTGGACCATACGGGCCACACGATAGTGCTCGTCTCCCACAATCTGCGGATCCAAAACGCGAGAGGTCGAAGCCAACGGATCCACCGCCGGATAAATCCCGAGCTCGGCAATTTGTCGCGATAGGTTTGTCGTTGCATCCAAGTGAGCAAACGTCGTTGCAGGAGCCGGATCGGTATAGTCGTCTGCAGGCACGTAAATCGCCTGAATCGAGGTGATCGAGCCCTTGCTGGTCGAAGTAATGCGTTCTTGCAACTCGCCCATTTCAGTTGCCAACGTTGGCTGGTATCCCACGGCTGACGGAATGCGGCCCAAAAGCGCGGAAACTTCGGATCCTGCCTGGGTGAATCGGAAAATATTATCCACGAACAAAAGAACGTCCTGATTTTCCTCGTCGCGGAAATACTCTGCCACCGTAAGGGCCGAAAGCGCGACACGAGCGCGAGCGCCCGGTGGCTCATTCATCTGACCATAAACAAGCGCGGTCTTGGAGAGAACTCCAGACTCTTTCATCTCCATCCATAGGTCATTGCCTTCGCGGGTTCGCTCACCCACTCCGGCAAACACTGAGAAACCCCCGTGCTGCGTGGCGATATTGTTAATCAGCTCCATGATCAGAACGGTCTTGCCCACTCCGGCGCCACCGAACAACCCAATCTTTCCTCCGCGTGCGTACGGCGCCAAGAGGTCCACCACTTTAATCCCAGTAAAGAACGGCTGTATTGTCGTGGACTGCTCCTTAAACGCCGGCGCATGCCTATGAATCTGATATGTTTTCTTTGCGCCAACGGGCCCCATTTCATCAACGGGCTCGCCAACAACGTTCAGAATCCGTCCGAGCGTTTCTCGGCCCACCGGAACGGAGATCTGCGCGCCGGTGTCTAGGACTGGCTGCCCCCGAACCAAGCCGTCTGTACTATCCATGGCGATACAGCGGACCGTGCTCTCTCCCAGATGCTGCGCCACCTCAATAACGAGGTTCCACTGTTGATCGTTGATCGTGGGATTGGTGAGCTTCAGTGCCTGATAGATCGCGGGAAGCGTGCCGTTTTCAAAATCAACGTCGATGACAGGCCCGATGATTTGCTTAATTCGACCCATGTTTTGTTGTTTGCTCGATGCAGACATTTTTATCTCCTTAAGTTTCGACCCTAAAAATTTACGCGCCTTTTTGCGACTCACTGCCCGCAATAATCTCTAAAAGTTCCTTAGTGATTCCTGCTTGGCGTTGTTTGTTGAATTGAAGTGTGAGCTTCTTAATCATTCCGCCCGCATTCTTTGTGGCGTTTTCCATTGCCGACATCCGAGCGCCATGTTCACTCGCTTGAGAGTCGAGCATCATTCGGAAAAGCTGCGTCGCGAAGGATTTGTCTACCAAAGCATCGAAAATCGCCTGGGATGCCGGCTTCACGATCAGCATTGGCGATGGGGTATCGGTCTCGCCCGCCGAATCGAGCGACAGTGGTAAAAATTGCTCGGTTCTAACAATCTGCGAAACTGCGTTTTTGAACTCGTTATAGATCACATGTACTTCGTCAAACGCACCCTCGAGGAATTTGCCAATAAGCGCATCTGCAAGCTTCCGGGCCTTGGCGAAGGTAACCTTGCCGCCTGCCTCAGCGAAATACTGATCCAACTGAAACTCTTTTCGCCCTCGAAAATACTCGAAGCCCTTACGTCCGACAAACGCCAAGTGTACCTCTCCCCGCGCTTGGTTTGTCCGGACCCAGCGCTGGGTGGATCGGATAATATTTCCATTAAATCCGCCGCAAAGGCCGCGATCCGAGGTCACTACCACGAGCAGAATTCGGCGAGTCTCTGCCTCTTCGGATCCAGACCGGATTAACTTCCCCTTGAGCTGAATCTGGGGCTGAGCAGAAACAAGCTTCAAGAGATGGTTCAAATGCTTAGCGTAGGGCCGATTAGCAAGAATGGCGTCCTGTGCACGACGAAGCTTCGCCGCCGAAACCATCTTCATGGCTCGAGTGGTTTGCTGCGTGTTTTTAACGGTCCCAATTCGTTTTTTGAGATCCTTAATACTAGGCATGCATTTCCTCGAATCAGGCCGTAAATACGGTTGAAAACTCCTTCAGGGCTCCGTCAAGTTGTCCGCGCAGGGAGTCCTCGATCTTGCCAGAAGTAACGATCGTCTTAAGAATTTCGGGATGCTTTTTCTCCAAGAAGGCAAAAAGCTCGTCCTCATACGACTTCAGCTTATTTGCTGGCACCAAGTCCAAATGTCCGTGCGTTCCTGCGTAGATAATCACAATCTGCTTCTCGACGGGCATAGGAATGTACTGCCCCTGCTTTAGAATCTCCACTAGCCGCTGACCTCTCGCCAACTGCTTCTGCG
>JAGWZD010000197.1 GCA_018968995.1 Bdellovibrionales bacterium | reverse complement strand
GTACGGGGCATCTTTTCGGTTTTTGCTGCGCGAGCATTGGGGGCTACGATTCCATTACTCTCAAATGGCTGTTCGGGTGGGTCGAAAGGACTATCGATTTCCTGAATTAGCTGCCGGTGTAAGCGCTAGTTTTTAAGGATTGCACTCACGTTCAGCAGGGGTTCCGCTTTTTCCAATATTCTGCAAACTGTTGATCCATTTATCGATGGTGTTGCTGACGGGTTGGTCTGGAAGATTTTTCTCAGGCGGAATGAGATAGTCTTTTACGGTGTCGATCATTCCGGCAGTGCTCAGGATTCGTACCAGCGTCACCACGTTCGCAGGAACCATTGGGGCCACTAGCAGGCTCAGTGCGGCTGTGGTTCCTAACGCAGAGACCACTGCACAAACCACTTCGACTTTTTTTCCAAAAGGCATGTCCTTAAACGAGCCTTTGATTCCACGAAGGGTTTTAGAAATGCTGAAATTTTTGATGACCCCGCTCAGTTCTTTCACTCTTTTGACGATCCGACCCCAGGCCTCAGCGGGCTTTCGAATGGCAAAGGCGACTCCTTCTACAAATCGAACGGCGGTTTTGACGACGCCTACTACGGGAACCACCGTGGCAGCCAATACGCCTTTTCCTAGTCCGATTCCGCAAGACGCCGTTGCCGCGAGAATGTCGCGATTCGAGCCTTTACCGCTGTGGGCTTGATTCTTGGGTCTTGAGTTGGAGATCAGCTGGTCTTTACCAGCGTGAGCGCTGGGGATGATCATCTCTAGCAATCGATGAGACGCTGTTTTTTTGAGGGAACCGAGAGAAGTGGTGATTCGCTCGACATCTGATTTCGCGATGCCACTGAAGAAAATGGCATAGGGTACTTTTGTGGGGGTTGTTCCGTGGAAAAGAAACCCATCTTCAAACTCAACCGTTTTTTGTGAGAATTGAGAACTGGCTGGCTTTAAGCAAAGCTTCAGTAGAGCCATGGGGCCTAGCTCTGAAGTAGTAAAAATCTCATCCACACCGTGAAAGTCATTGCCTGAGCCAAACTGCGGGTTCGCTCCTTCTAGTCCTACGCTTTCGAAAATTTCGCGAATGGCGCCGAGTTCCGCTTGGAGATGGGATGGTTCAGTGAGTTGGGGTTCGCACTCGGTACTCGCGTAGGTAAGCTCCTCGATTGAGGTAGACGCTTGCGCCCAGGCAGAAGAGAAAAGGCTCATCATGAGAAGCAACGTGCGCACTTTGAAAGAATATCAGCTCTGAGCCTCGTCGCACTCTCAAAAACTCAGGGCATTGAGAGTGTGTCTTTTGAGACCCAGCTTGATTTTCTTCGCAAAACAGAAGGGTCGGACGGATTTTGCGAGATTTTCGGCAAAAAAATGGCTCTTTCGAAAATCCGACTGTAATATTCAACTATTGGGGGAAGCACATGATTCGGCACAAAAAAATGCGGCTTTTCGGAGGCTTCGCTTTAATTGTGGCCGGATTAGTGGCCCTTCGTTTTCTCGAACAGAAAAGTCCGATTCCGGCTCTAGATGCGGTTCGTAATCCCGCCACGGCACCCGTGTCGACCGGTTCCCCAGTGGTGTCCAAAATTGCCAAAGAAGGGGCCCTACCAGCGAACCAGAATCACGTTCAGGGTGCGGTATCTGAGTCTGAAGCGATCGCGTCTTGGGGACGGCCCGTAGAAAGAGTCCCGACGAACTCGGAGATTCGAAGATTCAAGTTCGGAGGCGAGGTGATGTCCTATCAGCGCGGATGGCGTCTGGTGAAAAACGCAGTCGCCGTAGCGGTTGAAGACCGTAAGCTTGGAGAATCAGTAGGCACCGAAGTGGCCACAAAAGGAAATTTTGTCTTTTTTCAGATTAAAGGCGAACTCTCGCGTCGCTCACCAGGGATGAAGCAAGTCGTTTATCACCGAGATCATAAAAAGTTAGGCGTGCTGACTGGAACCATGGTGGTCAAGGTTCTTCGGTATGAGACAAGCGACAGGTTGGCGCGCGATCATGGTTTAGATCTGGTGCATGGCGAAGAAGCCATCAATGCGCTTTTCTTGTCCATGGCGGAGGGCGATCCCCTCTCGAAAGTAGAAGAATTAAAAAAAGATGCACGTGTGGTTCGGGCCCATCTGGAAATTTTATCGGATACTGCGGTGAGGATGTAAGATGACTACAGCGACGCTGAGATCTCCACTTCGTCTGGCTCTTCTTCTCCCTTTTCTTGCGAGCTCACTTGTGGCGTGCAAGGAACAAGGTTTTTTTTCATCGTTTCAAAGAAAGTCTTCCCTCCCAGAGGTCTCTGCAACGCCTACACCGTCGTCTAGTCCAAGCCCAAGTCCAAGCCCAAGTCCAAGCCCAAGCCCAAGTCCAAGTCCAAGCCCAAGTCCAAGCCCAAGTCCAAGCCCAAGTCCAAGCCCAAGTCCAAGCCCAAGTCCAAGTCCAAGTCCAAGTCCAAGTCCAAGCCCAAGTCCAAGCCCAAGTCCAAGCCCAAGTCCAAGTCCAAGTCCAAGTCCAAGTCCAAGTCCATCACCGACCAGGGTGTCAGATCCGCTGTACTCCGAGCAGTGGCATTTGAAAAACACCGGTCAGAAAACATTTTCACAAACCGGGGGAATGGCGGGGAATGATATCAACGCGAGCGCGAGCTACGCTTCAGGACTTTCAGGCAAGGGAATCCGAATCATGGTCTCTGATGATGGTTTGGAGTCACGCCATGAAGATCTTGAAGCCAACTTTTTATTGGGAGAGTGCCGAAATTATGCGCTTCCAGCGCCATGGATCAGTGAACGTTCTGATCCGTTGGGTGAGGATGATAACCATGGAACCGCAGTCACGGGGTTAGTCGCTGCTGTCAGTGAGAATGGAAAAGGCGGACGAGGGGTGGCACCGAAGGCTCAATTTGCAATCTCTAACTTCCTATCATCGAGCACGAGGGTGGCTCAAACTGAGGCTGCTTTGATTAATCAGGCAAGTGGCCTGACTTTCGATATTTTCAATCAAAGTTGGGGAGTTCCCCAAAATCAGTTGGCCCCAATGCCGCCGACCTATACCGAGATCATGAAAAGTCAGGTAGAAAATGGACGTAAAGGTTTGGGTTCGATTTATGTCAAAGCAGCGGGGAACGACTATCGAATTCAATCACAAGGATCGAATCCCGTCATTCGAACCGGAAATGCAAATTTCGATGGAACCAGCGTCACCCCGTACCATATTTTGGTGGCTGCACTCGATGCGCAGGGAAAAGCCACCACCTATTCGTCGCCTGGCTCGAACATTTGGGTCAGTTCTTTTGGTGGAGAATTTGGGGTGAGTTCTCCGGCTATTTTGACCACGGACCGAATGGGCTGCGATCGGGGATACTCGGTCACTCCTATTCCCTCCCCAAGTCCCACCTCTACTCCGACGCCGTCATTTAACGCAGGAACAGATCTCACGAAGCTCAACACCGACTGTAGATACACGTCGATCATGAATGGTACTTCTTCGGCCTCGCCGATCTTAGCGGGCGCTATTGCACTCATTTTGGAAGCAAATCCGAAGCTGAGCTGGAGAGATGTGAAGCATATTTTGGCCTCTACGGCGACCCAAGTGGATTCTAACCTTTCGGCGATCGAAAATCCCAATATGAGGTCTCCGACAGGTCATACCTGGGAGCAAGGGTGGATCACCAATGCGGCCGGTTTTAAATTTCAGAATCGTTATGGCTTTGGTCGAGTGAACGTCGATGCGGCCGTCGCGATGGCTAAGGGTTATGTCAGTAACTGGGGGCCACAGCTCCAGGCCACTGTAGATTCGGGTGCTCTGACTGTAGCCATCCCTGATAATTTGGTAGATGGAGCGACCACTACACTGACCGTTCCACAGAATTATAAAATCGAGGCGGTGAAAATTGAAGTCAGCCTGACCCATGGAAATTTATCTCAAGTTGGCCTTGAGCTCATTCACGGAAACAAGAGTATTCTTAAAAATGTAAATGACTCGCTGGTCGGTCTTGCAAACCTTCAGGGTGCCACGTTTTCGAGCAACGCGTTTTACGGCGAAAGCTCCAATGGAACATGGACGCTGAAGGTGATCGATGGAGCCGCAGGGACCACCGGCACTCTGACCAATTGGAAAATCACTATTTTTGGAAGACAGTAACCCTATTGTCCCAGTCCGGTCTTTTTAGCGCGGCGCAGGAAGTCTCTATTCTGAGATTGACGGAACACCCCTTTTTCGATGAACCTCGGCGGTAAACCGTTTATCGAATAGGAGATCAGGGAATGTTTCCGCGTCCAATAAAAATCGTTGTTCTTGGGGTTGTTTTTACAGGCTTAGTCGGCTGTGGTTCCAATAAGTCCAAAGATGCTGCAGCAGCAATGAAAGGTCTTTTTGATAAGTCGAATTCATCCTCATCTGCCATGAGAATGGCGAAAGAGCAGCTGGAGCAGGCTCGCTCTCAGGCCCTCGGACAAGCTTGGGTCGCGAAGTTTTCACAAGAGGCCGGACAGCCCCTTCAGCCCATGACTGGAGAGTCCTTTAGCGATCCAGATTACTCCTGCACC
>JAGWZD010000196.1 GCA_018968995.1 Bdellovibrionales bacterium | reverse complement strand
GCTCGAGGATGCAATATTCAAAACTCTCGAGGATGGCAGGGCGATGACTCGGGATGTAGTCGGAGACCTGAAGGCGGCAAGCACTACTGCTTATGCTGAGGCCATCCAAAACAATCTTGGAAAATCTCCGATCCATGTTTCAGGAAGAACATACCGGGAGCTCGATCTGTCTCGTTGTCAGTACAAGGAGTCCCCAGAATCGCGTGAACGCCGAGACATCGGTCTAGATCTGTTTATTGAGGCTCAAGGAACCCCAGATCAAATAGGTAAAACCATTGAGTCCCTCACTTCAGGCCTTCCGCTCAAGCTAAAGATGATCTCGAACAGAGGCACTAAACTGTATCCCTCAAGCGGTGCGGTGACCGATACAGTAAATCACTGGCGATGCCGATTTATTTTACAAGAACCGAGCGGCACTCTCCCCTCTGAGGGCATCACTAAACTCCTCCAAAGTGTAGAATCCAAGTTTCGCTGGATGCACATCGAAAAGCTGCAAGAAATCGGTGGCACACCTGGATTCACCAAAGCTCAGGGAGAAGACTAGGAGTACGACCTCGAATTCAAAATATCGACATTTAGAATAGGTCTACCACGATTTATATTTTAAAGTGATACTTTGTCCTCACAGGAGATCCTGATGAACCCCTGGATCAATTATCACCACCTATTTTATTTTAAGACAATCGCTGAAGAAGGAAGCGTCTCTAAAGCCGCTGAAAAGCTACGGCTTGGCCAGCCCACGCTTTCAGCACAGCTGAAACAGTTTGAGGAAAATCTTGGTGTAAGGCTTTTTGAACGTCAGCACAAAAAACTTTTGCTGACAGAGCATGGAAAGGTGGCGCTGGATTATTCTAAAAGTATCTTCCGCATGGGGTCTGAAATGTTTGAGGTACTCCATGATCGAGTCAAACCCAATAGACCGTCTTTACATATTGGGTCACTCGATAGCGTTCCAAAGCAGGTGGTCTTACAGTTGGTAAAATTGGCGTTTCGAAGCACGCCCTGCCAAATTACCCTATCCGAGGGAAAACCAGACGAACTTTTAAGAGAACTCGTCGCGCACCGCATGGATCTCTTGGTGACTAATATTTTACCTTCTGGCGCGGATGCAAAAGGCATCTTTCCGAAATCAATTAGTAAGAAAAATATCGCTTTTTACGGTGCGCCAAAATTTAAGAAACTTCGCAATGACTTCCCGCAATCCATATCTGGACAGCCCGTCATCGCACCCACGTATGACAGTAAGCTTAGACAAGACCTCGATCATTGGGCGAAGACAAAAAACATTGAGTTAAATATCACTGTAGAGAGTCAAGATATCGCGATTAAAAAGCTTCTGGCCATTAACGAAATGGGACTGATTGCCGCAGCTCCCCACACCGTTACCGGTCCGATTCTTCGCGGCGAACTTGTTGAAATTGGAAAGCTACAGGGCGTGCAGGAAGAGTTATACATTTTATCAGCAAATAGAAAGATTCAAAATCCTGTTGCCGCTGCCATCGCCCAGTCTTTTTCGTTATAGACTTTCTAGAATCAAACCATTTTTTTTATCCATTTCAGCGATGCCGATTTCCACTCCATGATTGTTTCAGGACCATCATAGGATTCCTGAGGGAGGCAAAGATGATTCGGATTCACTTCAAAAACCTAGACAAGTCAGAGATGGCCCGGGATGCTGTTACAGAAAGAATCCAGCCGATAGTAGAAAAGTTTCCAGACCTTTATGGCAGCCGAATTCAAATCATTCTGGAAATGCAGAACTCACCCCATCAGGCAGGCCCCGATCTTTTTACGGTCCGTCTCCATGTTCATGGGGGACGATACGATAGCGTTCACCTAGAGAAATCAGCTTCTAATCTTTACCTGGCCCTGGCTGATCTGGTGGATTACCTGCTGGAAAAACTGAATCGCTTTGGTGATCGAATGCGAGTCAAACAACGTACGGTGGCGAGAAGAGTGGCTAATGCCATTTAATTCCCGATCTTCTGATGGCACTACCTAGAGTGCTACCTACAAAAAGAGAGAGAGCAGCTGCTAGGATTGCGATGATGACATGGGAAAAACTAATACTTGAAAACGAGAAAAGTCTGCTCAAGTTCGGGATCAGCAGGACCAGTGCGATTAATAGGATCGAGCCACAACAAACCCAAATAAAGGCACGATTCGGATTTTGAATAGAGGCAAACAAGTTCAGACTTTTAGACCGATTTACCAAAATTAAACCCAGATTCGAAAGAATCAGCGCTAAAAACGCTGCGGCCCTCGCTTGATTTCCATCTTGATCGAATCGCAATAACACTACATACACACTCATAACGATCAATAGTATCGATAAGCCTTGAGAAAGCGTGATAAGCAAGCCACGCTCTGCAAAAATGCGCGCCCCCGCGGCCCTAGGAGGACGGGCCATGAGGTCCGGCTCATCCCCCTCTGCTTCATAGACCAGGCTGCATGCCGGGTCGATAATCAACTCTAAAAATACAATGTGAATCGGCATGAGAATCAGAGGCAGCTTGAGAATCACTGGCAATATTGCCAAGCCAGCAATGGGTACGTGAATCGCAAAAATAAAGAAAATCGCCTTCTGCAGATTATCGTAGATTCGTCGACCCAATCGAATAGCCGATACAAGTGAAGAGAAACTGTCGTCAAGCAATACAATAGACGAGGACTCCCGAGCCACGTCTGTTCCTCGTCCACCCATCGAGACGCCAATGTCAGCCCACCTTAAACTGGGGGCATCATTCACTCCGTCTCCAGTCATCGCTACGCGCTCACCTAAGCTCTGAAGTGCACGTACGATTCGTAATTTCTGATCCGGGGTAACTCTTGCGAATACGGATGTTTTTTGAATACAAAACCGAAGCTGGACATCATCCAACTTAATAATCTCATCACCAGTCACTACTCGATCAGCAAGCCCGAGATTCCTTGCGACAGAAAGAGCGGTCTCTGGATAATCTCCTGTCAGAATAATCACCCGAATACCGGCACTCTGACACTCCTGGATGGCATGAGGCACATCCACACGAATGGGATCCTCAAAAGCGATCAAACCTAAATAGCGAAGATCAAACTGAGTCACGCTATCGGGTACTGGCGCCGAGCAGCTCGAGCGACCCACACAAACTCCCAAGACACGTAAACCCTGTGAACCTAGACGATGAACCTCGGCTAGAACTGCCTGCTCTTCCAGAGGCGTAGAACGACAAAGCTTTAAAATCGCTTCTGGAGCCCCCTTTACTGCAATCAGTAGCTCTGGATCATCCTTCAATTTCCAGACACAAGACATCGCCATGATCTGTGAGGAAAGCGGGTAGACTTTAACTAAGGTAGTCGCATCGTTGAGTAACCCCGCTGCTGAATCCATAATGGCTCGCTCCATGGGGTCAAACGGAATTTGATGACACGCCAGAGCCGATACTCTAAAGAGCTCCTGTACCTCAACTGGAGCCGAGCTATAAGATGCGGAGTCGGATTCGAACTGAGAGGCTCGTGCTTGAGCCTTTTTCAAAACCATTTTATTTTGCGTAATGGTCCCAGTCTTATCGACACAAAGAACCGAGATCGCGCCCAGCCCCTCAATTGCACCCACACGCCGGGTTAAAACCTGATTTCTAGCAATCCTCCAAGCACCCATGGCTAAAAAGATAGTCAGCACCACAGGAAACTCTTCAGGCAATAGCGACATTGCAGCAGCCAAACCCGCTAGAATACCCCCAGACCAATCACTTCGAGCTGTTCCGTAGGCGATAGCAATGCCAATAGAAACAAAAATAGCGAGAGCGCCGAAAAGCCGAACGATTCTCTGAATCTCTTTTTGAAGTGGCGTGGTGAATTCAGGAGCTAGATCTAATGAACTTCCAATTTTTCCGAGTTGAGTGTGTGGCCCGGTCTTCGTCACTCTCGCCACACCTTCCCCACTCACCACTAATGTCCCGGAGTACAGCTGCACTCGATTTGAATCTTCAGTGCCAGCCTTCAACACCGAGAAACACTCTCCAGTTAAAAGGGATTCATCCACTGCAATGGGTAGTGATGAGATTAGCTCGGCGTCAGCCGGGACACGATCTCCCTCTGACAACTGCAAAAGATCTCCCGGCACCACCTCACGACCCGGAATTCTACGACTCAATCCATTTCGAATGACCAAGGCGCGCGGACTCGTTAAATTACGAAGCGCATCAAGCGCTCTCTCTGACCTCACTTCTTGAAATAGAGTTATGCCAACAATCAGAATCGCCGACGCAAAAAGCGGCACGCCATCCCTAAACTCGCCCCAAAAAAGATAAATAGACCCGCAGCACAAAAGCAAGAGCAGCATCGGCTCTTGCAAGACTCGCCATAGAACCCCTAAAGTGCGCGACCGCCTGGATTTAGGTAAATCATTATAGCCAAATGATGCAAGTCGCTCAGCCGCTTGCGCCTCAGTAAGACCCTGAAATGAAGAAGCCTTCACTAACAGCTTCACTTTGCAGAGAAGACGCCAAGCGAATTGGGAAAATCTAGCTCAAGTTGCCGATCAATATACTAGAAATAAAATGCCAAACC
>JAGWZD010000195.1 GCA_018968995.1 Bdellovibrionales bacterium | reverse complement strand
AGTTTTTGCGATGTCTCACTCGACTATATCGCTCGGTATGACCCGTCGCCCGTTGACCGGCTCTTCGAGAGAATGAGGGATATCGCTCAACAGACCGGGCAAAGGGGTTTTCATTTTGTGGATGAGGCAGCGCCTCCAGCCACATTAAGAAAGCTCTCTGAGAAAATCATTGAACGAGGCGAAGTCTTTACGTGGTGGGGGAATATTCGATTCGATCCGGTTTTTACGCCAGATCTTGCTCGCAAGATGAAGCAGGCCGGGTGTGTAGCAGTCAGTGGAGGCCTAGAGGTGGCCTCGGACCGATTGCTGACGCTGATGAACAAGGGCGTTACTGTGGAGCAAGTAGCACGTGTGACGCATGCTCTTACTGAAGCAGGCATATTGGTTCATGCCTATTTGATGTATGGATTTCCGACACAAACCGTTCAGGAGACGATCGATTCTTTAGAGCGGGTGAGGCAGCTGTTCGAGGCCGGGTGTTTACAGTCAGCCTACTGGCATCGGTTTTCAGTGACCGCACATTCACCCGTGGGACGGAATCCAGAACAGTTTGGAGTTCGACTCCAGGAGCAAAGGCTCAAACCCGGCGAGAAGCGTTTTGCTAGAAATGACCTGCCTTTTGAAGACCCCTCTGGGGTGGATCACGAATGGTTGGGTGAGGGTCTACGTCGGGCGCTCTATAATTTTATGCACGGAGTAGGACTCGATCAGGATGTACGGTCCTGGTTTACTCCAAAGAAGGGTCAGAGGCTTCGCCCAGCGCAAGTTCCCTCCGATCTCGTGGTCCAAGCCCTTCGCGGTTCTTATTCGAGCTTTGACTTAAAATCCTCAAACCTTGCGCCACACACACATTGACGTAGCTGATTGGACAGCTGACAATCTGGGCTGTCATGACAGTTGAGTGGGCTTTTCCCATCCATTTTGCATGTGTTGCCTTTATGACCGGTCTGATCTGGTTGATTCAGATGGTGCATTATCCGTTGATGAACCGAGTGAGTCCGGAGCAGTTCGTCGAGTTCCATCATGCCCACTCTGCGCGAATCACTGGCATTGTGGCGCCGGTGATGGGGTTAGAGCTTCTCTCGGCGGCAATATTGGTATTTCTGGGTCAAACAGTTTCGAAGTCGCCCCGACTGGAAGAGCTTTGTTTAGGGTTGTCCTTAGGGGTATTCGCAGCGACTGCGTTTTTGTCGGTACCGCTGCATCATCGGTTGGCCCGAGGGTTTGATTCTAGGGCCCATCAGTGGTTAGTGCGAACGAATTGGGTTCGTACGATACTTTGGAGCGTTCATCTGGGGGTTTGCCTTTGGATGGTATTTCAGATTCGGGGGAGCTTATGAGTAAAAGAAGAATTGGCGTGCTTACGGGTGGAGGAGACGCGCCAGGATTAAACGGCATTATTGAGGCCGCGGGACGCGTTCTATTGCGACAGGGAGTGGAGCTCATCGGAATCGAGGATGGATTTGAAGGGGTCTTTGAGGAGAGAAATCGCTTATTGACCTTACAGGATCTCGAGGGAATTCATCAGAATGCAGGTACGTTACTGGGTACCTCGAATCGATCGGGAACGAAGGGCCGAGAAAAAGAATTTGTCGAAAAGATTTCAAAGCTGTCTCTCGATGGTCTTTTAGTGGCCGGCGGAGACGGAACGTTTGCAGCCTTGCGGGAAGTGTCGAGTGCGTTTCCAGGGTCGGTTCGAATGGTGGGGGTGCCCAAGACGATCGATAATGACCTCTCGGGCACTGAGATCACTTTTGGCTTTGATACGGCCTGTTCAGTCATCGCTGAATCGGTGAATGCGCTACGCGTTTCTGCAGAGGCCCATCGCCGTATCATGGTGGTGGAGGTCATGGGACGGACCGCAGGTTGGCTCGCTCTCGGTGGGGGCATGGCCTCTTATGCTGAGGCGATTTTGGTTCCTGAGCGTCCGTTTGATCGGCTCAAGTTACTTGAATTTCTGGCTCAAAAGCAGAAAAGCAAACGTGGATTAGTGATCGTGGTCTCTGAAGGAGCGTCGGCCTTAGGCGAGGATCCTACCGTGGCCTTTCATGTTCCGGGATCACCTGAAAGTGCACGTCTTGGGGGTATTGGACAGAAGCTGGCGCGCTGGATTGAAAGCGAGACATCCTGGGAGTCTCGTGCAGTCGTACTCGGGCATCTGCAAAGAAGTCGTCATCCCACCACAACCGATTGTTTTCTCACTTTATCTATGGGCGTAGAAGCGGCGCGAATGATTCTAGAACAGAAGTGGGATCATGCAGCCGTTTACCGCAGCGGGCACGTGGTGAGAGCTCCTATTACTGATCTCATGGGTTCGCCAAAACTGATTACTTCGGATCACCGCTGGGTGAGGCTGTCGCAAGCGTTAGGAATCTTTATTTAACTTTTTTCTTTTTCACTAAAGTGCCGCCGGAAAGATCTTTTTCGACCAGCTTTCTTTTTTCATCGACCTTTTTTTTGCGAGTTTCAGTTAAGATCGCATCGATGGCGTGAATTTCATCCTCGAGTTCCCAACGAGCAAGTTGATTGGCAGCGATTTCTTCATGGGTCTCTGGGGGCTTGACGCTATCGTGGACCTTGAGCTTGTGTTTCAAGCCTAGTTGTCTCAGCAATAGTTCTCGGACGAATTCTTTGGTCATGGGCGGCAACTGTGCAATGACGAGGCCAGGCGAGGATTCCCTGAGGGCACCCTTTATGCGCCTTCGGTGGGGTTGTTGCCTGGGTCGAGAGTTAGCCCACGCTCAAACTGTAAAATCCTTAGACACTTCTTTTGGTTTCGATGAGGCTGGCGGTTCTAGAAGATGAGTGTTGAACCAACGAATGGCTTCTTCGGCAACCGCGGGAAGAGTGCCTGGTTCCTCAAAAAGATGTGAGGCCCCTGGGATGACCACGAGTTCGCAGTGTCGAAGATGAGTCGTGGCCTCGAAATTCAACGCGAGGACCTGCTTGTCGATTTCTCCGACCACAAGAAGCGTTGGCGCCGAGACCATTTTCAGTCTGCGCTCGGCCAGGTCGGGGCGTCCGCCTCTGCAAACCACTGCGCGAATAATCGCCCCGAATTCAGCGGCTGACCAGAGGGCAGCCGCCGCCCCAGTGCTTGCTCCAAAGTATGCCAGGGGCAGATGTGAGGTCTCGGCCCAGTGCTCAGCCCAGCGAGTGGCAAGAGAGAGTCGCCTGGAGAGAAGTGGGATATCAAAGATATTGGATCTGTCCTGGGACTCGCTCTCAGTCAGGAGATCAAAAAGAAGAGTGGCGAAACCAGCCCGATTCAGACGCTCTGCTACTTCAATATTCCTAGGGCTAAAACGGCTACTGCCGCTTCCATGAGCAAAAAGCACAAGACCCCGAGCGCCGGTGGGAACGGTGAGACTGCCCGGTAGAGTGAGGCTGCCTGAGTGAATCTGGACGTCCATGCAGGTTGGATGGAGTGCAGCATTTAATCCAAGGTCTCGTACAAAAACTCTGGAATACTCGTTGCTTGAGTTGAGGGTATGTCGTTGACCTGTGATTGCTGCGGAAATCGGTATGACCGTCTAATGCGCATCGAGCAAGGAGGGGCGGTCCATCAGTTTGATTGCTTTGAGTGCGCCATTACCAAATTAGCGCCTCACTGCGCTCACTGTGACACTCGCATCATTGGTCACGGTTTAGAGGCCAACTCGACCCTGTACTGCTGTGCGAATTGCGCACGAGCAGAGGGCGAGCACGGCCTCCGTGACAACGCTAACGATCTCATTGAGGCGGCCTAAATCAGCTGCCGAAGAACGTAGGGCAAAATGCCGCCGTTCTTGAAATATTCTACTTCGTTTGGGGTGTCGATTCGCGATTGAAGCGAGAGAGACTTTGTTTTTCCATCGCTTCCAGTCACTTTAATCTGAACCCTGGCTCCAGGCTGAATGGAGGTGAGTCCCTCGATATCGAAGGTTTCATGGCCGGTCAGTCCATGAGAGCTCGCGCTCTCTCCGGGTAAAAATTGAAGGGGAAGAATTCCCATACCCACAAGATTTGAGCGATGGATTCGCTCAAAGCTTTCAGCAATAACCGCTCGAACGCCCTGAAGTTTAGGCCCTTTGGCGGCCCAATCTCGCGAGCTTCCAGTGCCGTACTCTTTTCCAGCAATAATGATCGAAGGAACCCCTTCAGCAATGTACTGCATGGCCGCGTCGTAAATGGACATCTGCTTACCACTGGGCAGATGCGTGGTCACTCCACCTTCGACTCCGGGCACGAGTTTATTCTTGATACGTACATTGGCGAAAGTGCCCCGAGCCATGACCTCATGGTTTCCGCGGCGCGCGCCGTAGGAGTTAAAATCTTTGGGCTGCACTCCAAGCGACAGAAGGTACTGACCGGCCGGTGTCTTCGAGGAGAAATTTCCTGCCGGGCTGATATGATCGGTCGTGATCGAGTCGCCAAGATACGCGAGCACTCGAGCTTTTTTGATATCCGTAACAGCCGATGGCTTTGCGGTGATTCCATCAAAAAATGGAGGCTCTTTGATGTACGTCGAAGACGCGTCCCACTTGTAGAGTTCGCCCGTGGGAACGGGTAGCTCTTGCCAAGCCT
>JAGWZD010000194.1 GCA_018968995.1 Bdellovibrionales bacterium | reverse complement strand
CTTCATGAGGGTCTTCTGGCGTTCGACCAGCTCGGAAGTGCTGAGGCGCATGAGTCGATGCAGACTGAAGTCCTCCACCGTGAAACTTGCCATGACACATCCCGCGAGCACGGCACGGCGCAGAAGGTTTTCCCATTGCGAGGGGTTAGTTTGAGCGAGATCTCGAGAGGCTTGAGCTTCCGCAAGGTATCCCATGAATGCGCCTGCAAAGCTGTCACCTGCTCCGGTCGGATCCACCACTTTGTCCACGAGAAATGCTGGCGCTAAAAACGTGCTATTTTTTGTAAAGAGCGCCGCTCCGTACTCCCCACGTTTGATAATGACCACAGATGGACCTAGCTCATGGATTTTGGCCGCTGCACGGGCAAGCTGACGCTCGCCTGAAAGCAGGTAGGCTTCGCCATCATTGATGGAGAGAATATCGACGCGCGAAAGAGTTTTACGGACTTCCTGAGGTTTTCCAGTGATCCAAAAGTTCATGCTGTCGCAGGCCACTAAGCGAGGTGATTTGACCTGATCCAGAACGCTCTGCTGGAGTACAGGGTCAATGTTTGCTAGGAAAACATAAGGAGTGTCGACATGGTGAGCGCCCAGTCTGGGATCAAAGTGCTCAAAGACATTGAGTGAAGTATTTAGCGTTTTCGCTTCGTTCATGTTGCCGTCGTAAGAGCCCACCCAGTGAAAGGTTTTTCCCGCGGCAACTTGAACTCCAGAGACGTCGATCTTTTTTTCAGAAAGCCACTGGAGATGACTCTTGGGGAAATCTTCTCCCACCACTCCAACAATTCGAATGGGGGCAAAGAATGAGGCTGCAACCGAGAAATAATTGACCGACCCGCCTAGTACCGACTCCGCCTTACCGGCGGGGGTTTGAACAGTGTCGAAAGCCATGGAGCCTACAGCAAGAATGGAGTTGGAGGATGACATGGCGCGCAGCCTACGCTTAGACCCTCTATTCCGTCAATTTCAGGATTTAGAAATTCCAAAGCTTGGGGTCCGCCGGGGGGAACCATTTTTTACTCAGGCCGGGATGAGCTTTGCTTGAAAGGGTGAGGGACTGAAAAGCCTGAATGGCCCTCCAACCTCGACCCAGTGGAACAAGAGAGTGGGATGGTGGACGAGTAGTTCCCGTGGGTCGATTAGAGCGGGCGAAGAGGACGGGCTCTGGAACATCGCCCTCCGGAATAATGACCCAGAGTCCACCGTGGACTTCATCCCACCAGGCAGTATGAGGACTAAGTTCTCGGGGCATGCCTCGAGTCCATGCATTTAAGTCTTTTCTCGAGCGAATAGGCGAGAGGCCTCGGCTTTGAGCCACGGTGGACCAGATCTGAAGAGATGGCGGATTTTGTTCAGTCCAGCTCTGGATAGCGCTCGCCTGCAAGCTTCGCCCGGAGTGAACTCCGAGCATTAGCGAGACAAGGAAAAGGAGGATGCCGTAAAGTCGCCTGCGGATTTGAGGGCTTGGCGATAACTGAGGTATTGAAAGCGAAAAGCGTTGCCGAATGCGATCAAGACTATCGTGAAAACCATGGTCCATAATAACCCCTCAACGAAGACCTGTCCGGTTGTGTTCTGTTTATTATCGCTACAAGGGTGCATGAGGATTTCTCCAGCTGGCGGTCCAGCGAGTCTCTAGGCTAGACTTAGAAGGAAACACAAAACTCTCAGAGAGGCGTCCTCCTCGTTTGAGAGCGATACTGAAAAACCGAGCCTGGTTCTCTTTCCAGTGCAGGGGACTGGGGCCGAAAATATCGTCTGGCGGACGGACATAAGAGATTTCTGGAAGAGGAAGTAAGATTTTTCCTTTGTGACACTCTGGTTGGGTCCACCATTGCCCTTGAGTTTTTTTCCAGCCAAGAAGCTGCGTCTCCTGTTGACTAGCAAGTGCAGTGGAGCTTTTCTTCAGTGTCTCGAGAACTGTAAGATTGCCGGCGATTAAAGCCGCTTGTGCCGCTGTTCTGAGGAGCTTTATTTCCTGATTGGTGATTTCTAGAGTTTCAAGTCTCTGACGAAGCTCAAGCGCGGTTTTTCCGGTACAGCGATCAAGCTGCAGCTGAGCTTTTACGGATCGTGTCCAGGAACTTCCCATGATGAGTAAACTGAGCGAGCAGGTGGCGATTATTCCAAGAGTCAAAGCCAGTGGAACGTGGAGAATTCCTAGATCTCCGTGAATTTGAGGATAGGATTTTTTTATTTCCATTTTTTGATGTGCTCCAGCTTTTTTAGTCCGACTCTCTCGATCTGCTCCCCGCACTGGACCTGGACGATCACTTCCGATTCAGACTCCTCATAGACAGTCGAAGGATTCAGAATCGGTGTCGTTTCTGAGGAAAGTGCAGCCCTTGCTCTTTCAAAGGCTCGGTTGGCGCAGACCCCTTTCTTCCAGGCAGCTTGAAGGATGCCTCCAGCCCCGAGAGTAGTGGCGACTACCAGGCCCATAGAGAGAGTGAATTCAGCGAGAGCTTGGCCACAGCGAGTGTCCCGGAAGTTCATGGATCACCTACTTTTCAATACTCACTTTTTCGATGTGGTTTCGGACAAGGGTCAGTTTTCCTTGAATGGTTCCCCCAAGGGAGCGGACGGCTGCGATCGAGACGAGTGAAATCAGAACCAGTAGGATCAGGTATTCGGTGAGTCCCTGTCCGAGCTCCTTTTCAGAGTGAACGGAAGGGAGAGAAAAGGGGGGGAAGCGGGTTAAGCGGTTCATAAGGCCTCCTGAGTGGGGCGGCATTTTGCTCAAAGCGTGCCGTTGACTTCGGGAGGTATCGCTCGTTATCACCAAGTTATGACCCAACGATCTCGCCTGATGATCTACGAGCGTAAGGAAGTAGTTTTACTGGTGGTTTTATCCCTACTGGTAGCCTTGTTTGCTTTTACTTTTGGGGTGCATCTCGGAAAGAGGGTGCCGCCAAAGGGAAGAGCGAGTGCGCCGATGGGTACGGAGGTCGGATCGGTGCGACAGCTTCCGGATCAGGCTCCCACAAGAGCGGAAGCACAAGAGAAAGCCGCTGACGCCCCAGCAGCGGTTTCGCAGGCCTTGGATGATACTCTAAAAGAGGAAGTGGCTGCCTCGGGGATCCAGCTAGATAAGCCCGTCGAAGTAGACCTTCCCAGCAAAACCAAAGCAGAAAAAAAATCAAAGACCGCAAATCAGTCTGAAAAAATTCCTGAGATTTCTAACGTAAATTCGTCCAAAACAGTCGCTTCTCAAGCTGGGTTAGAGTCAGCGGTGCATCGCTCCGCGCCTGCGGGAGCTTTTACCCTTCAGATTTTGTCTGCGCCGGTTGCTGAGACTCGCCGCTTGAGTCGAGCCCTCGATGAATTTTCTAAAGCGGGAGTCGAGCCCTGGGTTCGTCGGGCAGAACTACCTGGAAAAGGCAGTTGGTATCGCATTTATCATGGGGGGTTTCCAAGCTCTGAGGCTGCTGAAAAGGTGGCTTCGGGCCTCAAGGCATCTGGAAAAATCAGCGGATTTGTCGTGGTAAAGATGCCAACATCGGTGGAAACCATTTCGAAAGAATCGGAAGAGGTCAACGGGCCAGCGGGATTAGAGGGAGATTTAGATGAGTAAGCAAAAGATTACTCGAGTTGAAAAGCCCTGGGGGCATGAGCTCATTTGGGGAAAGACCGACGATTACGTCGGCAAACTCCTTTTTATTAAGAAAGGACACAAGCTTTCACTTCAGTATCACCAAGTGAAAGAGGAAACGATTTTCCTTCAGAATGGGTTAATGACATTCGTTTTTGAGAATGATCAGGGAGAGCTTGAGAATATCACATTGCGCCCAGGAGAGGCTCACCACATTCCCACAGGGCGTAAGCACCGCATGGTAGCCGAAGAAGACTGCACTGTATTTGAAGTCTCTACGAATCACCTGGATGACGTTGTCCGTCTTGAAGATGGTTACGGTCGCGTTGGAACCTCAAAGGCCTAGAGTCCATGCCGACGCATTTGGTAGTGATGGCCGGTGGCAGTGGAACCCGATTTTGGCCTAAGAGCACTTCGCGGCTTCCAAAGCAGCTTTTAGCTTTTGAGGGCTTATCGGACCTGACTTTGCTTCAGCAGACTTTAGCGCGCTTTCCTGAGCTACCATCGGCCCAGAAGTGGATCGTCACCACATCTCTTTTAGGAGATGCTGTGGAAAAGCAGGCTTCTAGCGCTCGAGTTCTGCGCGAGCCTCAGGGGCGAAATACAGCGCCTTGTATCTACTGGGCGGCGAGAGAGATTTTAGCCCAAGATCCGGCAGCGGTGATGATGGTTATGCCATCAGATCACTTTATGAAGGATACGCCTTCCTTTCAGAAAACAGTAGCCCGAGCAGTATCTTGGGCTCAAGAACATGAAGACCTGGTCACGCTAGGAATCCGTCCCTCACGCCCAGAGACCGGATACGGTTATTTGAAGACAGGAGCCCCGGTATCATCGGGAGGCCCACTTCGAGTTGAGGCATTCGTGGAAAAGCCTGATTTGTCTCGGGCAGAAAAGTTTGTTCAATCGGGCGAATATTTTTGGAATGGCGGTATGTTTGTTTGGAAGGCCTCGGCGATTTTGGCTGAGTTCGACCGTCTTT
>JAGWZD010000193.1 GCA_018968995.1 Bdellovibrionales bacterium | reverse complement strand
GAAAAGTTCGAAAATGAGAGAACAGGTTCTGCAACTGCATAAGCGCGGTATCGGGAAACGCAAGATTGCCACGATGCTCGGGATCTCGAAGAACACGGTCAAAGGGATCGTAGATACGGCGACGCTGCTCCGTGTGGCCTCGGTAGACGCGTTTGGGACATCCGAAAACGTCCCGAACTGGTCCGCTTCCATTGACTGGGAGTGCGTTCGCCAGGAGATGGGAGGTCGGTATGTCACGATCAAGGCCCTTCATGCGGACTACGCGCCAACGGGCGTGTCGTATCTGCGTTTCTGGCGGGAGCTTCAGCGGCGATTCCCGCAGAGTCTTGAGAGCCAGGCGCGTATTCGATTTCAGTACAAACCCGGAGAGCGGGTGGAGATCGATTATTGCGACGGGATTGCGTTTGTGGACAGCAGCGCTGGAGCGGAGATTCGGACTTACCTGTTTTGCGCCGTCAGCTCATCGAGTGATTTCACTTATGGCGAGTTCGTGCTTAACCAAAAGCGGGAGTCGTTCATCGCGAGCCAGGAGCGCATGTTCCGTTTCTTTGGCGGCGTCTTTCAGTACGCCGTCATCGACAACCTCAAGAGCGGCGTGAACACGGCCCATGTCTACGACCCTGACGTCAATCCGGTGTACGTCGAGTACGCAAATCATATGGGGTTCGCGGTCCTACCGGCGCGGCCGGTTACTCCGCGCGACAAGCCGGCGATCGAAACTACAATCGGTGTCATCCAGCGGCAATTCTTTGCCGAGGTCAGAAACCGTACTTTTCGTTCACTTGCCGAGCTCAATGGTGCGTTCCGGGAGTACTTGGCGCGACTCAACGGCGCCATCATGAAGGATTATGGTGTCTCACGGCAAGAGCGGTTCCGGGAGGAAGCCCCGCATCTGAAGCCACTACCCCCACAAACCTTTGAGATCTCCGAATTCAAAACGGCCAAGGTTCATCCGGATTGCCACATTCAGGTGGACAAGAATTTTTACTCCGTCCCGTACCGACTCATCGGACAGGAGGTGCGGGTGAAACTCACCACAAAGCTCATCGAGGCGTTCAACTCCGACCATGAAAGCGTGGCCATTCACGCACGAAAACAAGGTTGCGGAAAGTTCTCGACCATCGATGCTCATTATCCCGAGCAAAAAATCGCAACCGCGCGGTTTGACGTTCTACTGGCGAAGAAGGAGGCGGCTCGCATCGGTCCTGAGACCGCAGCACTCGTCAACGAGCTGCTTGATACGGGGCAGCCCCTTCGCCACTTGCGGCGCGTGCAGGGGATATTGCGGCTCAAGAAGACACTGAGCCCCGGGGCGATCGAGTATGGATGCCATCAGGCCATGCTCTTCAACCGTCCGCGTCTCGCTTACGTCACCGATTGCGCCAAACGCTTTGAACTCTTTGGCCTGAAGCTCAGAGCCATCGGAGCACCCGAAAGAGATCTTTCGAGTGTTTATCTGCAAACCCAAATACAACCCCATAAGGGTACCTCCTCGAACCTCCCCGTATTGACGGAAGGTCTAGCTCCTACTTTGCGATCGGAGAGGTGAGCTGATCACTCTAAAATGACCTCTCGATAGAAAGACCTGATCGCGAGCCCTTGCCCGACAATTTGGCTAGGCGTTCAGGGCTGTTTTGTAGGTGGCTGGAGTAAAGAGCGGTTCGCCTCTGTGAAGGGATTGAACGAGGCGCTTCAGATAGGCCTGTGGATTCACCCCATTGAGTTTGCAGCTCTCAAAGATCGAGAAAAGTACGACCGCTGTTTCGGCCCCCTGAGGCGAATGCGTGCCATACCAGGTCTTGCGACCGATGACCGGATTTCGCAAAATCCGTTCGGCCGCATTGTTGTCGATGGGCAAATCCGCGTGGGTCAGGAAGAGAGTGAGTCCCTCGTAATTCTTTAAAAAGTAGTTCATCGCCTTGGCAATGGAGCTTTTGTCCGAGTATGCGAATTGCTCAGTCTCGGCGCGTGCCTTCATTTGCTCGTAAAATTGGCGCATTTTGCCGCGAATTTCTAAAACTCTCTCCGTTGGAAGATGGGGATCCTTGGTGCGAAGCTTCTTGAGCTGCGACTCCAAGAAGTAAATCGACATGTATCGATCGATAAAGAACTGCGATTCGGCCGCAAATGCGTCCTTAGCCTTCTTGAAGTATCGTCGCGCATGGGCATTGCAATAAACGCAAGTGATAGATGGAAGCGTCTTGACTGCGCGCCCCTCATTGGTCTCGCGGACCGCCTTAGCATAACCAGAATAAACATCGCTCACCAGATACTCGCACAGTGAGGCCTTCAGAAACTCGCTGGCCACATCCCCCGAGCGGGTCTCATGGGCCTCAAAGTAGGCGGCCGTTTTGCCCAAGAAACCCCAGAAAAACCAGCTATCCCGATCCGCCCCTTCGAGCATCCGATGAGGTGTCTCATCGGCATTGAGAACCTTCTCCCTCAGGACTTCTTGCTTGAGCAGCCGGTAAACAACACGCAGGCGGCTAGCTAAAACATGAGTGCCCTCAATCAGGCTTGCCGAGGGGAGACCTATGACGCCGCAACGCTCAGCGGCCCGAATATAGCGCTGGATAGGCATCAGATCGAAGTACTTGGCGATGGCGACATCCATGAGTAACGCGTCGGAATAAGAGCCGCCAGGCACCAGGCTCGGTGGCAGAGCTGCCGTTACAATCGCGCCATGGCAATGAGGGCAGCCGAACTTATGACGGATTTGCCTCTCAATGAGTACTTTTCTTGGAATGACGGTTACTTTTTCCGAAGTTTCAGTAAGTCCAGAGTCCTTCATTTCCTTGCTGCAACAAGGGCACTGAGGCGCGCGTTCAGGGGCAACATGGACTTCAGTCACTTCGGCCTTGGGATAACGCACCGACGGCAGCCTAAGGCGCTTATGAGTCGAAACTCCGCTGCCACCGGCCTCGCCTGGGTCATCGGCACCAGGGATCACGAGGTCATCACTTGCTGTGGAGTTGGCAGCAATTTCTTCGGCACTCGAGCGTTCGGAGCTCTTACCAAATAGCGCCGCTTGGTAGGCCCTTCGCTCCTGCTCAAGTACCTTTTCCATCGAGATGTCGAGATTGCCTTGCATGAACTCCTGAATAATCGCCTCCAAGCGATTCACCTTGGAGCGGAGCCTATCGTTGTCTTGGTGCAAATACTTTTCGTTCAGCTGTGATTTTTGGAGCAAACGAAATAACTCGTTTTTATCGACAAATTCAGTGCTGTTTTGAGACTCAAAAAATTCTATCACCTGAGCTCGAACACTAAGCATTTATTGAAGTCTCGCAAGTAGAAATCTTGCGAGACTTCAAAAATCTTTTCGCCTCCGGTGGACTTTCAATAAATCGCTTCTCAAGATTCGCCCCCTCGAAAAAGAGGCTAAACTCCGCTGGGGTCAAGGTGAGTTCGCCTTCGAATCGCGGATTGATCTGAGTGAACTTTCTTCTCTCCTCCATCCTTTTTGCCAAGATCACGAGCCCAGTGCCGTCATAGTAGAGACACTTGCAGAGCGTCCTCTTAGCGTTGATAAAAACGAAGATGTGCCCCGAGGTGGGATCCTGTTCCAATATCCTTCTCACCTTTTCAAATAAAGTGTCGAAGGACGCCCGCATATGGGTGGGCTCTTTGCAGACAAACACGCGCGTCCTTCGATTGAATGTGATCACGACTTCCCTGCTTTTCTTGTTGACGCTAGGCCGCCGACTTCTTCAGAAAATCGATCAGTTGCTCGACCTGCGGAAATCGAATCACTTTGCCACCCTCCCAGTTGAGTTCAATCGCATTACAGGGGCCCGCTATTCCACCAGAGGCCACGAGTCCGGGTAACAATTCTCCGACTTTTACTTCGTTAAAGTCCATTGTCCCAAAGGCGCCATCGCGCTGGAGCCTCTTTGCCTTGCCAAGAATCCCCGCAGCCTGTGTTTTGCTCACCCCTATGGACGCGTAAAATTCCTTGCTTGTACCAGGCCAGCTCTCCCACGCTCTGAGAAGTTCAAAATACACCTCATGACTCACGTTTTTGATGACACCTTTCGTACTTCGAAAAGTACTCAGCTGCTTCTTCAGTTTTGTATTGTCCATCGCCAATACCTCCTGAAGCTCTTACGGCAACTCGTGATACCCGTTCAATACGGGGAGGTTCGAGGAGGTACTTTGCATCAGATGAAACCGATCCCACACGTGAGTGGCATGGGGCACATGCTCTCGAATGGAGGCCGCATAGCCTTCGTGTTGATCCGAGGCCACGACTTCGATCTTCTTGCAGGCGTCTTTACCTATGAGTAAAAAGAACTGATCTAAGGCTTCTTTCTTGCGAGATTCCGAGACCCAGATCACTCGCCGGGTCTTCAGATCCGAGATGACCGTAAAGAATCTCTCGTCTCGGCTCTCGCCTTTGTGCTTGGGTTTTTTCCTCGCATACACTTCATCGACTGAGATCTGAGTGACGGTGGGGATCCGGTACTGAGCGAGCATCCGTTTCATCCGGGCGAGATCGAGCCGCCAGGTGGTGGTCTCATCTTGATTCATGAGCTCGGCCACTCGAGACACGGCTGCAATCTCGCACAATCTTCCGATCCACCAGGCATACTCTTGAGTGAGGTGGGGCGTCTCCTGAGCGATCAACTGAATCTGTTC
>JAGWZD010000192.1 GCA_018968995.1 Bdellovibrionales bacterium | reverse complement strand
GACGTGAGGGCGAATAAAGCTGGAGATGGCGAGACGTGCACCTTCGTTTGCTCCTTTGTCTCCCAGATAAGATCCCCAGATCCAATTCAAGATCGCAACATCTACTGGCGGATTGGCTCCCGGATTTACCCCAAGAGGTCCGTCGGCAGTAAAAGCAATGGGACGGATGTAGCATTCCTCAAATCCATTAGCCTTACAGGTGTCGAGTACGGCTTGGCAGAGTTGATCGAGGGTAAAAGGCATGGTGATCCCCAAGATCTTGCAGCTTTCAATGAGTCGTTCCATGTGCTCTGTCAGACGAAAAACGGCGCCACCGCCTTTAGTCTGCTTATAAGCACGGATTCCTTCAAAAGCGCCTACCCCATAATGCAGCGAGTGGGTAAAAAGGCTGATTTTCGCGCTTTCTACTGGGAGAATTTTTCCGTTGTACCAAACCTGCGAGCCACGAGACATGGATTCACCTTTCGATTTCAGGGCTTAACACTGGACGGGGGCATATTTTCTAAGCTCTGGGACGGTGTCAAGCGCCGAGAAGCCATCAACTTACTGATCTCCGAGGCCGTCTCCTCCAGGGCCTTCCCTGTGACATTAATGACCGGCCAGCGACGGTTGCGCCGAAAAATTTCATTGGCGTACTCAATTTCTTCAATCACTTTGTCCGGATCGGCATATTCGCCGCCGCGCTCCTGGCCAAGGCGCTGAAGCCTTGCGCGTCGAATCACAAGCAGATCATGGGCGTCGATAGTGAGGGCCACTATTCGACGTTGGTCAATTTCGTACACTTCACGGGGAATCTCAAAGCCCTTGATCATGGGGATGTTGGCCACTTTCCACCCTTGGTGCGAAAGGTACATGGATAGGGGGGTCTTCGACGTTCGAGATATTCCTAAGAGCACCAAATCCGCTTTTTCAAGCTCTGTAAGGTCACGTCCGTCATCATGAGCAATCGTGTATTCCATGGCATCAATACGCTGGAAATACTCTTCATTGACGTCATGAAGCAGGCCTGCGATCGACTTTGGTTCAAATCCAAAATAACCCGCGAGGCCTTTTAGTAGAGGTCCTAAAAGATCAACCACTGCGAGATGTTTTTCGGCAGCCTTTTTTATGAGCAAAGCTCGAAGCTGTGGCGAAACCATCGTGAAGACAATCAAGGAATGATCAGAAGTCGCTTCGGTGATCACTGCCTCGATTTGTCCCTCATTTCGGATGTTTCCAAAACGAGCATAGGTCACGTCATGGCCGTGAAACTGAACCATGGCCGCTTTCGTCATCTGAGCGGCCGTCTCTCCAGTGCCATCGGAAACAATGAGAATCCGTCGGCCCGAAGGTTTAGAGGTGTTTGCTACAGTCTTGAGTTCGGTCATAAACGGTTCCTACCGTGTGCTCTCAAAAGCTTGATCTACAATCTGATCGAGTTTAGGCCGGTCTTGCTCGAAAAGAAACCATTGAGCGTGGCTCATCCCTTTGAAAAAAGTGCGCTGGGCTTTCACGAGTTGCCGAGTGGCGAGGGCGATTTCGTCGGCCAGTCCCGCCAGTCCTGCTCTGGGTTTTCGGCCGTCGGGAGTCTTTTGGTCCAGATAATCGAGCGCCTGCGCATAGCCCACGGAACTCAGAGCGCGCGTACCGGGGTGCGTCATACGAAGTTTCTGAGCCTCTTCCAGGAGACCTTGGCGGATCATCTGGTTCGTCCGATTTTGGATGCGGCTTTCGAGATCGTCTGCCGGACGATCGATCACCCAGAGAGGAAATTGTGGGTTCGGGGCACGACTCTGGGCTTCGGCCTCTAGCTTGCTGGGCTTGGTCTCCGAAAATTCGAGTATCTCCAAAGCTCGAACCATGCGGTAGCGATCCGCTTTACCAATTTTTTTAGCGTGCTGCGGATCTAAACGTAAAAGAGTTTCATAAAGCTTGGGGGTAGGCAGGTCTTTGAGGGTTTCGCGATACTGGAGGTTGGTGGGAGGCGCCTCCCAAAGCCCAAAGGTGAGTGCCTTGATATAGAAGGGAGTTCCGCCAACGATCAGCGCACGCTTTTTTCGTTGCTCGAGTTCAGAGAGCACCTCTTTCACATCCCTCACAAATTCTGCGGCAGTGTAGGGCTCCTCTGGCTCTCGAATGTTCACCAGGTGATGAGGAACTCGTGAAAGCTCGTCTGAGGTGGGCTTGGCAGTACCGAGATCAAAACCTTTGTAAACGATCAAGCTATCGGCGTTGATAATCTCAAGCCCCAGACGGCTCGCTTGATCCAGGGCATAAGCTGTTTTTCCGGCAGCTGTAGGTCCCGTCAAAATAGGTGTCACAAGGGTACTCACAGCTACACGATTCTCTGAAACCATTCTTCGAACCGGGCTTTAGGGACACGAGCTGTGGTGGGACGACCATGAGGACAATTCCAAGGGTGCTGGCACTCAGAGAGCTGCTCGAGCAGCATTCGGGCAGCCCAAGGTTCCAGGCGATCTCCCGCTCTGATCGATGACCGACAAGCTTCGCTAGCAATTTTTTCAAAAAGCCGTTCATCAAGAAACAGCTGTTCATTGGTGGCGCTCTGTTCATCAAGGTCTAAGAGCCTCTCCACTAAGTTTTTGAGTCGGGTTCGAAGCTCTTGGTTGCCCCACTCCGGTGGAATGCTTCGGAATAAAAGCTGTCCGGGTCCAAAGATCTCGGTCTCAAACCCGAGCCGAGAGAGAATAGAAATGCGCTTTTCAAGAGCGTTATGATGTATGGGGTCGTACTTCACCACTTCTGGAATTAATAAATCCTGAACATCGCTCGATTCAGCCCGTCGAAGCGCCCGATTTTTCAGTTGTTCGTAGCGTATTCTTTCATGAGCAGCATGCTGGTCAATAAGTCCCAGTTCATCGCCTAGGTCATAAGCCAGGAAGGTGCGGAAAAGGACCCCGAGGTAGTTTTCATAGCGAAACGCAGCCAGGGCGGGATGCAAAGGTTGTCGATGTGACGAGCCCTCTGAAGCTGGCTGTGGGTTACTGAAATCAAATGACTGTGCGGACGCAACGGAAGGGTTTGTCGGTTGAATGGCCAGTTCACTTGCTGTTGAAAAATGAGGCACGTCCCCCGCAACGAAAGACCCAGAGCCATGAGTGCGAATCAGCATTCCGAGGGCTTCATCAAAGATCGCAAAAATCTTTCTTGGATCTAAAAAGCGGATTTCACTTTTTGTCGGATGGACGTTCACGTCCATCTCTTTTGGGCTGATTTCAAGATAGGCAACAAGGGAAGGAAATTTCCCTGGCAGCAGAGATTGACGAAAAGGTTGCATCATTGCGTGTTGGAGCACTCGGTCTCGTAAGACGCGCCCATTGACGAGCTGAACCAAGTTTTTTGAGTTGGGAAGGCTGAGTCCCTGAACCCAATAAACTTTTAAGCGAGTTTCCTGATCGCGAGAAATTTCGATTTTTCGAATCGGGTAATCCTCACCGTCTGCGAGAACGGAACGAGCACGCTCTTCGCTAGTTTGAGGTCGAAGATTGAGTACTGTGCGCTCCTCGTTTTGGAGACGAAAACCAACGGAGGGATGAGAAAGGGCTAATCGCTCGATCCATTCTCGAATCATCGAGAGTTCGGCTGATGAGCTCTTTAAAAACTTAAGTCGTGCTGGGATCTGAGAAAAAAGCCCTTCAACACGTATTCTAGTACCACTGGTTCCGCCTAGGAAGTGACCAAAAGTCACAGTCTTGGCAGTGGGCTTCGAGAGTTCTCTAGTACTGTGATCTAAATCAATGGCATATGCAGAAGACTCGTTGGCTACACGTGAAATGATCTCAAGGTTGCTCACCGCTCCAATGCTTGCAAGGGCTTCACCCCTGAAGCCGAGGGTGTTTAATGTCTCTAGGTCATCCAAGGCTTGAATTTTACTGGTTGCGTGACGCTCTAGTGCGAGAGGTAGATCCTCAGGCTGAATACCGGTGCCGTTATCCAGAACCTCGATTAAGCTTTTCCCGCCATCTTTAATGGTTACTGCGATCTCTGTGGCCCCGGCATCAAGTGAGTTCTCGAGGAGTTCCTTTAGAACGCTTGAGGGGCGTTCAATGACCTCGCCGGCTGCGATTTGTTCGGCAACTCGAGGTGAGAGTCGTTGAATCCTGCTCATTTTTGATTCCATCTCATGGGCAGTCTTGTACGTCGATTCGCTTTTCAGCGTCCAGAAACAACGACGCGATTTCTTCCGCCCGCCTTCGCAGCATAAAGCGCTTTATCGGCAGTGCGCAGAAGCGTCTGGGCAGACTCTATAGAGGAGTCCAGGTCGGCAACTCCCATGCTTAGAGTCACGGCAATTCTTTTTCCTTCGTAAATGAACGGGTGACTTTCAATCATCGACCGTATTTTTTCAGCTTGAGTCTCAGCTGCTGCCGCTGATGCATTTCCCATTAAGATCACAAATTCTTCACCGCCATAGCGGGCAAAAACATCTTTAGGGCGGACAGCTGAGCTGTAAATCAGACTGCTGGTTTCTCTGAGTACAAAGTCTCCGGCATCATGACCATATGTGTCGTTAATTTTTTTAAAATGATCGAGGTCAAAGAAGATCACACTAAACTCAGTATGCAGTGCTTTATGTCGTTTAAATTCGGCTTCGAGAGCCTCGAGCAAAAAGCCTTTATTGTAGATGGATGTCAAAGGGTCAATA
>JAGWZD010000191.1 GCA_018968995.1 Bdellovibrionales bacterium | reverse complement strand
TTTGATTTAGGTGAGGTTCAGCTGCCGGTGGGCATGGGGGTCTTTGTCGAAGCGAGACTTCCTGGGGGCTTCACGCATCGCTACGCAGTTTCATCTAAATCAGTTCAAAAACCTCTGTCGCTTTTTCATTTTTCAGAGGGACGGATTGGCCGCTGGCTCCAGGGTCTAGAGGGTGGTCTCAGCGCGGAGTCGGGGTTGGTGGTTGGATCAGTGCCCGCCTCGAAAGCGAAGATGGGAAGTCCAAAGATCAAGAGCCTGGGAGTGAGCGCAAAGGGTTCGGCTGAAACGTACTGGCTCGACTCACAAGATCAGTTGATGGACCCCACCGTTTCGGCGCCATCTAGCGCGCGATACGTGCAATGGTTGGGAGTTGAGGTCTCTGGGAGATCGGTTTTGGCGGGGCTACAAAGCTCCCGTGGGCGTTGGCTCGAGGCCAAGTGGTTACCCGTTTCTCCTGGAGTCATCACTGTCGTCAGCCCCGAGGAATAGCGACTCGGAGCTCTTCGGCGACGCGAATTCGTGGATTACGATTCGCCGGTGTCGACCGAACCACTCTTCTCTTCGCTCCGATCAGGGCAGAAAAGTCATCAGAGACACTTGGAATCGAAACCCAGAACCCAGCGGGCAAGGTTGCAGTAGCGCCCCTAATGTCTGGATTTAAGCGACGAAAGTCGGCTTCGCTCAGGCCGAACCTTTTGGCGACCGCGTGAACAGCCCCAGGAGAGAGAAGAAGAGCAAAGCGTACGGGGGTCTCGCGCTCGGGCGGAAGGATGCCGTATATTAGTTCTTGATACCGATAGGCTCTCATTAGCGCTAAAAATTCAGGGTAATAATTCCGGCTGGCGAACCCCAGTTTCACAGGAGCCTTAGACCTTGAGCACTGAGCCAGAATCTGGGGGAGTCGTTCGAGCTGGGAAGCGTTCAAGCGAGCCCATTTCGTGTGGCCGTGGTTGTAGGCGCTGATAGCCAAAGGCCAACTGCCCAACATCCTGAAGTTGCGTCGGAGCAGTTTTCCGGCAGCAACAGTAGACTTTAAAGGAGAAAGCCGCTCGTCGATGGCGCCGTTCGGTTGCACGACCATAAACTCTTTTCCCGTGTCAGGCATAAACTGCCAAACTCCAGTCGCACCAGCATGGGAGACGGCGGCCCAATGGAAAGAGCTCTCCACCAGAGACAGAAGAACAAGCTCTGGGGGAATATCCATTTGGCTAAAGATAGACTCCATGCGGCGTAAATAGCCCGCCGAAGCCAGAAGTCCTTCCATGACCTGGTCGCGCTGCCCCCATTGAACGCGGAGCGATCGCTTGGCATCAGTAAATGTGTGATCGTGGACTGCCGATCGGGCTGCGAGAATCTTCCTGGCCTCGGCGCTCAGAGGCTTGTTTCTTTTCTTTGATCTTAATAACTCCAATGCTCGCTCGAAGGCGGACACTCTTTCACGGACAACGCTACGGGATACAATTTCGAACGCCGCGCGGTTCCGACTGGTCCTCGCAAGTGCCCGAAAATCAAGGACCTCGTAAATGATCTCCGGATGATCCTCGTCAAAGATAATCGCTTCATGGGATGAAAACTGAGTATAGATCCGCAACCAAAATCGTACTTGGGGATCTAGTGCCCGTGGAACCGAAAAGTGGGGAGAGAGGCGACCCTCCGAATCGGAAAAAACGGTGTTCTCTTGTTGCGGAGACAAGAATGAGTGGTAGAGCCGCCAGGGGGCATTGTACCGAGCGAGATTCTCTGCCCGAAAGTCCGTCTCTTGAGGGACATCCCAAGAGCCCAGATCATCAAAGGCAGCACGGCTTTGGGTTGGGCCCAGCGCAAAAAAGCCCAGTAGAGCTCCAAACGCAATGAGCCCCTGATTCTTTTTATGGTCGGCCGCTGTCTTGTGCATTCGGGAACACCCAAAGCAAGGCGCTTGCCGTTTTGCGGCCTGCAAAATCGCCTATTTAGCATGCATCTGCGCGCGATGGCTGTCGAACTTTTAGACACAGGAAATATGATTGGTCGTGGCCCGTGGCTCTGTTAACGTGTCGTCGTGACGGAACAAAAACTATCAACGACGGACGTGCCCGGATTCGACGCCGGATTAACCCGGCTTCAACAACTCGTGAAAAGCCTTGAGGCGGGAGACTTAAGCCTTGAAGACTCGCTCCGCGTTTTTGAAGAGGGTGTTCAGCTTGCTCGAGCGTGTCAGGCCCACTTGACTTCCGCTGAACAGCGGGTTGAACAGCTGGTGCGCGGAGGGGATGAGAAAAGCCCTCCTGAACTTGCTCCGTTTGCAGCCGATAAGCAGTGAAAAAAAGATTAGACGTCCTTTTGCTTGAAAGAGGTCTGGCGACGACGCGACAGCGAGCCCAGGGGCTCATTATGTCGGGTTGCGTTCTGGTCTCAGACGTTCCAGCCACAAAGCCAGGGCAGCCCGTTCCTGTGGATGCCGAGATTCGTGTCCGAGGTGCCGAGCACCCCTTCGTTTCGAGAGGTGCACTGAAGATCGTGGCCGCGCTAGATGAATTTCAAATCTCTGTTGAGAATAGGCTGGGCTTAGACATTGGCGCCTCGACCGGCGGATTTACCGAGGTTTTGCTTCAGAGAGGCGCAAAAAGGGTTATTGCTATTGATGTTGGCCATAATCAAATGGATTGGAAAATTCGAAACGACCCTCGAGTCCACCTCTTAGAAAAGACAAACGCGAGACACCTGGAGTTTGCTCAGATTGGGGAGCGAGTAGACGTTATAGTGGTTGACGTTTCTTTCATCTCTCTTGACAAGATCTTGCCGGCGCTTCTTCAGTTTTCGTCTCCAGAAAAAACCGACTGGGTCACTCTTGTGAAGCCGCAGTTTGAGGTGGGTCGCGATAAGGTCGGGAAGGGGGGCGTGGTGACCTCTGACGCAGATCGACAGGAGGCGATAGCTCGAATAACGGTTTTTGCGGAACAGCTTGGCCTTCAGCGCAGGGGCTTGATAGAATCACCGATTACAGGCACCGACGGAAACAAAGAGTTTCTCGCTTGGTGGCGCCAGAGCCCCTAGGGCAATTGGAACACGACACTGGAGAACACTCTGAAGACAACCGACGCCATCAGGAGTGCCGAAACTAGACGATGGCATCGCCTCGCTTTGGTCCTTTCATTCGTGTTGATAGTGGCGCAGATGGGGTGCTCGACGGCCTTTCGAAAAAGAACCGGTGCACAGACAAAAGACTCGCCGGCGGAAAGCTTTGTGGGGCCAATGGATTCGGCGGCCCTGGTCGGACCACAGCCGCAAGAAACAAAAGAAGTACTGCTGATCATCGGGCCTGGAATGGCCAATGCCTTGTCCGGCATCGGTGTTATCAGAGCCCTTTCCGAGGAAGGGATTAAGATTTCGGGAATTGTCGGCGTCGAGTTTGGTGCTTTCGTCGCAATTTCTTACGCAACTGCAAGCTCGCTGAATCAGATGGAGTGGCCCATTCTGCAGTTCAAGAAAGAGTGGATCACTCCTGCCGCAGGCTTCTCGCGCCTTTTCTCTTCCGGAAAAAAATCTCCCACAGAGTTTTATCGCGGAGTTGAGCGATTGTTTCTCAATAAAGCGATTGAGTCAGCGCGAGTGCCATTCTGGGCTATTGGTATTGACCAGGCGGATGATTTCTATGGATTCAGTCGGGGCCCCATTCCGTCGGCCCTTTGTCAGGTGATCGCAAGCCCCGTCTGGATGAGTCACTGTCCAGCGGGTGAGTTTGTAGAGACAAGAGTAGCCACTCTTCGCGAAACTTGGTTGACCGCAGGCCTTCGTTTGCCCGTGATCTGGGTGATTTCGCCCCAGTCGAAGCTCGAGACCAGTACGACCCAGTCGGAGCCAGAAGAGTCGATACTAAAGATGCAACAGGCATTTAGGAAACAAGTCCTCGCTTCTGCGGGGCCAGAAGACCTTCAGATATATCCACCAGTAGTTTTGAGGGACTCTTTTGCTTTCGAGCGAAGATCTGAGGTGGTCTTCTCGGCAAAGCGAGAGGCATTGCTCCGAATTCGCGAGTGGGCGAAAAGCCTTGGTTGGTCCAAGGAGACTGAGTCAAAATGAACTTTAAGCGAGTGGGTTGGTTTTTTCGGTCAATTTTTTTCTTAGTGGTAGCCGGGACGGTTCTCGGGGGCCTCGTTATGGGGCTCGTGTTTTGGCATTTTTCCAAGGACCTTCCCGAAATCATGACCGTTAATGACTACAGACCCTATACTGTCACTCGGATTTTAGGGGGTGGAGGTAAAGAAGAAGAGCTTCTTGGTGAGTTCTACAAAGAGCGTCGCTATGTGGTTCCGTTCGAAAAGATCCCAGATCTCGTAGTCAAGGCGTTCATCTCAGCCGAAGACGATAAATTCTTTCAACACCAAGGAATCAACCCGGCCAGTATGCTTCGCGCGTCGATTGCAAACTTCAGGGCCGGCCAAGTGGTTCAAGGCGGAAGCACGATTACACAGCAAGTGGCAAAGTCGCTTTTACTCACGCCCGAGCGCAGTTTTAGCCGCAAATTTAAAGAGATTCTTTTAGCGAGCAAAATCGAACGAAACCTGACTAAATAGCAGATACTCTATCTTTATCTGAATCAAATTTATCTTGGACGAGGCTCTTATGGAGTTCAGGCCGCTTGTTTAAGTTATTTTCGAAAAGACATTTCGGAAATAACCCTGGCGGAAGCAGCGATCTTG